>JAKFVJ010000300.1 GCA_021732245.1 Candidatus Obscuribacterales bacterium
TGCATTCGCGGGCAAGAGATGCTCTTAATCAGTACCGCATTGATAAAGCGGCGGAGACTGATGCGCTGGTTGCTACGTTGCACAATGTTTCGCTGGCATACAAAACTGAAGGCAATGAGGTTGACCGATTAGGCGCTATTGGAGCCGTGATCGAGCATAAGCTTGATTCCATCATTGAACAATGCGAAAAACATTCTTTGCTCGCCGGCAGTAATTATTTGCCATTGCTGCCTAAGTTCTATAAGAGTCAGAGAGCGGTTCTGCTGAGTTTTCTGGAGAACGTCGAGCTGGTCTCAACATCGCAGGACCAATCGCTGATTGCTGCAGTCAAGTTCGTGCTAAATCATAAATCAAGTCGCGCCGAATGGCTCACCGTCCCGGCTGACATCGATTTGTCGTTCGTATCGGATAAGTGGATGCCGGTGGTTACCGGACACAAGAATCCAAACGCGCTCTTTGACAAAGTTCATCGCCGCAACTTCGAGCTGTGTATTTTTACACAGGTCATGAACGAATTGAAGTCTGGCGATCTTTGCATCCCTCTCAGCGACAAGTTCCGAGACTACCGGGACCAGCTCATCTCATGGGCCGAATACGAAGAAGGCGTTGCGCTCTTTGCCGAGCAGGCTGGTATCGATTCTGATCCCAAGCGCTTTGTGGAAGGATTGCAAAAGCAATTAAACCAGGCTGCGGCAAAAGCCGATCAAGGCTTTCCATCGAATGAATATCTAAGCATCGAAAACGGAGAGCCTGTCTTAAAACGGCTTACGGCTAGTCCAGCGCCACCGGGGCTGGAGTCATTTGAAGCGACTCTCAAGCAATACATGAAAGAGAATGATGTTCTGAATATTCTCTGGGAGACTGACCAGTGGCTCAATTGGACCAAGCACTTCGGACCAATATCCGGGCTCGATACAAAGATCGATAATCCTCAAGAACGATACGTCATCACAAGCTTTTGCTACGGCTGCAATCTGGGACCCACTCAGACTGCGCGCTCAGTCAAGATTTTGGACAGACGTCAGATCTCGTTCATCAACCAGCGACATGTGACGGAACAAAAACTAAACGAAGCGATTGTCACCGTCATCAATGCCTATCGCGACTTCCCGCTGCAAAAGCTTTGGGGACTGGGGAAAACGGCTTCAGCGGACGGCACCAAGTGGGATCTCTATCCTCAAAACTTGATGTCCGAATACCACATTCGCTACGGCGGATACGGTGGCATCGGTTACTACCTGATAGCTGACAGCTACATTGCACTCTTCTCGCGTTTCACTACGTGCGGTTCATGGGAAGGGCATTACATCCTGGACTTCGTTACCGAGAATGATTCAGAAGTTCAACCCGATACTGTGCATGCTGATACGCAAGGACAGAGCGCCCCAATCTTTGGCTTGGCACAGCTGCTTGGGATTCAGCTTATGCCCAGAATCCGCAACTGGAAGGACTTGCATTTCTACAGGCCGCATGAGGATTCTCGGTACGAGCACATTGATGCGCTCTTCGATGAACAGATCAATTGGGATCTGATCGAAGCTATGCTGCCGGATATGCTGAGAGTGGCTCTCTCTGTCAAAGCTGGCAAAATCACTCCCTCAGCCATTCTGAGAAGGCTCGCTACTTACAGTCGCAAGAACAAATTGTACTTTGCCTTTCGTGAGCTCGGCCGCGTCATTCGCACCAAATTCCTGCTGCAGTACATGACAGATATCGACGTAAGACGCATGATCTTAGTCGCCACAAATAAGAGTGAGCGCTTCAATCAATTCGCCGACTTCCTGATGTTTGGCGGCAAAGGTATCATTGCCGAGAATGTGAGAGACGAACAACGCAAGGTCATCAAATACAATCACCTGGTGGCAAATCTGGTAATTCTCCACACCTTGGTCACAATGAGTGAATCACTTCAGCAAATGGTGGCTGATGGACATGCCATCGACCAGCAGGCGCTCGCCTGCCTCAGCCCGTATCAGACCGAGCACATCAATCGATTTGGAAACTACGAACTTAAAACCAGTCAAGAGATTACAACGCTCGAACCAGCGATGAGCATTACCTTCCTTGATGATGTCATGACCCCGGCGGGGTTTTGACCAGGATCCTTACCGCCCGTCAATTATGCACACATGCAAACCTTGATCAGTTTCTTGCTTGAGAATTGCTGTGCTGACAATGGAGGTAAATGCTGATGAAGAGATTTCACGTACATGTTGCAGTGTCTGACTTGGAGCAATCGATACAGTTCTATTCAACGTTCTTCAATGCCCAGCCGACGGTGAAGAAGGAAGACTATGCCAAATGGATGCTTGATGATCCTCGAATAAACTTTGCGATTTCCACACGCGGTAGAGAGCCGGGCCTCGACCATCTTGGAATTCAGGTTGAAGATGCTGAAGATCTGAAGGAAATTTCTTTGCGTCTAAAGGCGGCTCAGCAACCTGTTCTTGAGCAAGAGCAGACTACATGTTGTTATGCCAAAGCTGACAAAGCTTGGGTGCATGATCCGCAAGGAATTGCCTGGGAGTCGTTTTACACAACGGGAAGTGCCACCACTTACGGTGAGGACGCCGAGCTTCAAAATCAAAGTAAATCAGCCTGTTGCGCTCCGGATGTGGAAAGTGTATCGGTGCAAATCGGCAAGAAATGCAGCTAAAACACAAACTCATAGCAGAATTTCTAGGAACCGCCTTCCTTCTGGCGACAGTTGTCGGTTCAGGAATCATGGGTGAACGTCTAGCCGCCGGCAATGTGGCTATTGCACTGTTGGCTAATACTCTTGCAACTGGCGCTATTCTTACGTGCTTGATTTTGACATTTAGCAAAATCTCCAGTCATTTCAACCCTGCGGTTACATCTGTTACTGCCGGGCTTGGACAACTGCGTTGGCAGGTTGTGCCAGCGTTTGTGATTGTGCAGATGATTGCTGCAGTCACTGGAGTTGTTGTTGCTAATCTTATGTTCGGTCTGCCACCACTTTCTTTGTCGATACATGAGCGAACTGGTTATGCTCAATGGTTTAGTGAAGGCGTTGCTACTTTTGGATTGATTACAGTTATTCTCTTTGGAGATAAATACAGAGCGGAAGCAGTTCCATACATCGTCGGTGCTTACATTACCGCTGCCTATTGGTTCACATCATCTACTTCGTTTGCTAATCCTGCCGTAACGATTGCTCGTTGTTTGTCAAACACCTTCGCAGGTATCAGGCCGCAGGACGTAGGTGGATTTGTGGCAGCTCAAACTATTGGTGCAGCCTTGGCCGCAATCTTGTTTTGGTGGTTTCACAAAGGAGAAGGGGTTGCATGAAAGTGATTTTTGCATGCGTGCATAATGCCGGACGTTCGCAGATGGCCGCTGCGTTTTTCAATTTGCTGGCTGATCAGAAAAAAGATCAAGCGTGGTCTGCCGGCACGGAGCCCGGCCAGAGCGTTCATCCGGAAGTAATAACTGCCATGAACGAAATTGGAATCGATTTGAGCAAGGCAAAACCGCAACTTCTAACTGATAAATTGGCGCGAAGAGCCGACCTGCTGATCACAATGGGTTGTGGCGAAGCATGTCCATACGTTCCGGGGCTACTGCGCGACGATTGGCCGCTTTCTGATCCAAAAGGCAAATCGATTGAAGAGGTCCGCAAGGTTCGGGATCATATTCGCCAGAGGGTTGAAAGCTTGTTGGCAAGCAATCAACTCTTGAGAGGTTGATTTGGTTGGTTGTCATCGCCGTAGACAAAAGAGGTTTTGTCTAACTCTTAAGCTGCACTGCAAAGGGTAGCCTGGGTCTTGAAACCGGTATTCTCTGCTGCTTCTTCTTGTCAAACGCCCTATAATCAATATGTCTTACTAAAAATGGCTGCTTAGAGATGTCTCGCCCGGTAATCGTAGTTTTGATGTTGCTGGTCCTTATATGGACAAGCACGTTGTTGCATGACGTTGCAGAAGCTTTCGATGATTACCATTCCGTAGCGGCGACATCCTGCTCGAATTCCCCGCACATCGCATCAAGTAGTCAAGCGACGCCGTCAGTAGGCCAAGCGGAAGCGCCTGAGCACTTCCATTTCGCCGGAGCCATTTCAAGACACAACAATAATTCGGTGCAATCGGAAAGTGCTCCGATGCCTGCTTACGTTTCTTGGGGAAACAACTGGGATTCAGTGGGCTGCGCCAGATATGGGCGTGCACCGCCGCATAGTTACAAGACCTTTCAAACCAGACTTTACTTAGTAAACAGGCAGCTGCTCATTTAAAGCGGATTGGCTTGGCTCATGCTCACGTAGTTTGATATGTGATCGAGCCCACCATGTCTTCTTTCGTTGCCGCCAGCACCCCGTTATGGTGCCGGTCTGCGCAGTTGTTTCGTCTACGTGAAAGCCATCATCATGAAAAAACCTGTTGTATTGTCACTTACCCTGTTTACGTTCTCTTGTGTGGCGCTGACCAGCTGTTCACGGCAAGAAGCTCATGAAGACGTTTCAGCGCCAGCCGGTCCTGTGGACAGAATCACGCTGTCGCCCAAGGCAATTGAGCATTTTGGACTGACTGTAGTTACCGTGGTTCAAAGGTCGGACATTCAGACGCTCAGCACAACAGGCGAAATCAAGGCAGATGAGAACAGAGTCTTTCACATCAATTCACTGTCCAATGGCCGTGTCGTTACCGACAACGTCATGCTTGGTGACATCATCCATCCAGGACAGACGCTTGCCGTCGTCCAAAACCTAGATGTGGCAAAGGTATACGGAGACTACATTCATCAAGCCCATCAGAACAAGATGGATATCAACCTGTCCGAGACGCGTCTGGCGCTGGCAACAAAAAACTACAACCGCATAAAAGCTCTCTACCAGGAGAAGATCGCCGCAGAGAAGGACTTTCTTAAGGCAGAAGCCGACAAGGAATTGGAGCAAGAAACACTTCGAGGGCTCAAGGAGCACGCCACGCATATTAAGGAAGAAGCAAGAGCCATGCTGGCTGCTTATGGTGTGAAGCTGGGCGATGGTCACTCCGACCACATCGAAAGCAATAGCCCAATCACTACACCGCGCGGTGGCGTCATCATTAAAAAGACAGTGACGGTTGGCGATGTTGTCTCTAATTCTGAGCCGCTCTATGTGGTCGGTGATTTAAGTCATGTGTGGCTGGACATCGCCGTTTACGACAAACAATTGCAGAGCATCAAGGAAGGCGACGAGATTTCGTTTACCAGCGACAGCCTGCCTGGACGCATTCTTAAAAGCCACATTAGCTATATCAAGCCATCCACTGAAGATGGTAGCGGCACCTTCGTAGCAAGAGCTGTCCTCGATAATCCGCATCTGGATTTGAAGCCGGGGATGCTAGGACAAGTGAAAATTCATCAACGGCACGCCGAACAGTTAGCTTTTATCCCCGGCGATGCGCTTCAAAAGTACGGGAAAGAGCAATTCGTCTTCTTGGCAGAACCGGGTGGCTCTTACAAGAAACAACCAGTTGAGCTGGCGAAGAAAGTGGAAGGCGGCTATCTGATAACTCATGGTCTCACGCCTGGGCAACGAATCGTCAGTAAAGGTAGCTTCACTCTCAAGGCTGAAATGCTCAAAGGCACGATGGCAGGTGAAGACTGATGGAAAACTTCTTCGCTAATCTAGTCAAACATAAATTGCCTATCTGTCTCTTCTTCTTTCTGGCAGTCGTTGGTGGCATTCAAGCACTAACATATTTGCCGATTGATGCCTTTCCTGACCTGGCGAACAACCAGGTGCAGATCCTGACAGACGCGCCCGGAATGGCGCCGCTCGAAGCCGAGCAACTTGTGACCATACCTATCGAATCAATTATGAACGGGTTGCATGGTGTCACTAGAGTGCGCTCGATGTCTAAGTTTGGACTATCGGTCGTGTCTGTCGTCTTTCACGACAACATTGATACATACTTTGCTAGGCAGTTGGTTTTCGAGCGTCTGCAGTCGGCGCGAGCGCGCTTACCAAAGGGGATCGAACCACAACTGGGTCCGGTTGCGACGGCAATGGGTGAAATTTATCATTACGTGGTAGAAGGCAAATCTTATAGCTCAACCGATCTTAAAACACTGCAAGACTGGGACGTTAAGTATCAGCTGAGATCTGTGCCAGGTGTTGCCGAGGTCAATACTTTCGGTGGCAATACTCAGGAGTATGTCGTCAGCATCTTTCCCGTCAAGCTCCAGCAATATGGATTGACTTTGCAGGACGTGTTTGATGCGCTGGAAAAGAACAACAACAATTTTGGAGCGGGAGTGATTAATCATGATGCCGAGCAGTACACAGTGCGGGGCGTCGGGAGAGTGCGCAATATCGCTGATATCGAAAACATTGTCGTAAAGTCCCGCAATGGCGTGCCGATTTACGTGCGCAGCATTGCCAATGTAGGTGTCGGCACTGCCTTGAGGCAGGGTGCTGCAACCAAGGACGGCATGGGAGAAGTAGTAACTGGCATAGTAATGATGCTTAAAGGTGAAAACAGTCGCGACGTAATTGAACGTGTTAAAGAGCGTATCGAGCAGATCAAGAAGACGTTGCCGGAAGGTGTGACTCTCAGACCATTCTACGATCAGTCAGTTCTTGTGGACCAAACTATCCACACTGTTGCAACGAACCTAGTTGAAGGCGGCGCGCTCGTCATTCTTGTGCTATTGGTAATGCTAGGGAATTTGCGTGCTGCGCTGATTGTTGCCGTAGCGATTCCCATTTCAATGATGTTCTCATTCATGGGCATGAAAGAGATGGGCATCACGGCTAACATAATGAGTCTGGGCGCAGTCGATTTCGGAATGATCGTCGACGGCTCTATAGTCATGGTTGAAAACAGTCTCCGTCGATTGGCTCACAATGACGATGAACAGATAAGTAACTTCCAGATCATTCAGGACTCGATTCGCGAGATGGCCCGACCGATTCTTTTTGGTGTCCTAATCATCACCGTCGTTTATATGCCTGTACTCGCACTTGAAGGCATGGAATACAAAATGTTTTCGCCGATGGTTTTCACCGTTTGCTTTGCCCTTCTGGGATCATTGTTGGTAGCTATGACGCTCACTCCGGTTCTGTGCTCGTTGTTGCTACGAGGCAAGGTTAGGGAATGGGAGAGTTTCATCATCAAAGCAACGAAAGCGCCCTATCTTGCCAGCCTCGAATGGTGTCTGAAACACCGCCTTATCACGGTGATTGTTGCGCTGGTATTGCTTTCGGCTACGGTCATTTCATTGCCATTCCTGGGAGTCGAATTTGTGCCAAGACTGGAGGAGGGAAACATAATTATCGAGACGCGGAATCTGCCCAGCATCTCTCTGCCAGAAGCTGTGAAGGTCTCCACCAATATTGAGCGCGCCATCAAGAATGTTCCTGAAATTACGACCGTTGTGTGTCGTACAGGCAGACCGGATCTTGCGACCGATCCAATGGGTGTATATCAAACTGACGTGTACGTTATGCTGAAACCCCGCGAGCGTTGGCGTTCGGGGATGACGAAAGAGAAGCTCGTAGACGAGTTGAGACAACTTCTTGCTGAGCAGGTGCCCGGCGCGAACTTCAATTTTACCCAGCTCATAGCAATGCGCGTAGACGAGCTCGTCTCAGGAGTGCGATCGGATGTGGCTGTGAAAATCTTTGGCGACGACCTGGACGTGCTTACCGAAAAGGCGGCTGAGGTGGAAAAAGTCCTGCAGACAGTCAAGGGACAGACAGATCTGCAAGTGGAAAAGCTCACAGGAAGCGGACAACTGCTAATCACGCCGGATAGAGAACGAATGGCTCGATACGGCGTCAATATTTCTGACATTCAGGACGTTGTGCAAACAGCGGTCATGGGCGTGGCTGTCTCGGAAGTGTTAGAGGGGCGCAGGCGCTTCGAATTGAGAGTCAAATTTCCTGAAGGAAGCAACATTGATCCTCAAGCGGTGCAAAACCTGTTGGTGCAGAACTCTGCTGGTAAGCGGTTGCCGCTGGCGCAAGTGGCCACTGTTGAACTCAACGAAGGGGTAGATGTAATAAATCGAGAATTTGCCCAGCGGCGCATTGTGGTTCAGTGCAATGTACGTAACCGAGATATAGGCACGTTTGTGAAAGAGGCGCAAGACAAGCTGGCTTCTTTCAAATTGCCACCGGGTTATTACATACAATGGAGTGGTCAGTTCGAGAACCAACAGCGAGCAATGAAGAAACTCACGTTCGTCGTGCCGCTTTCCATATTGATCATATTCTTCCTGCTTACAGCCACCTTTGCCTCAATAAAAGATGCTCTTCTAGTTTTGCTGAATGTTCCTTTCGCTTTAATAGGAGGCGTGGTTGCGCTGTGGATACGCGGAATGTATCTGAGCGTTCCCGCTTCAATCGGCTTCATCGCGCTGTTTGGTGTAGCAGTCTTGAACGGGCTTGTTCTAATCTCATATATCAACAAACTTATTGGAGACGGTGTGGTACCAAAGGCAGCGATTCGTCAGGCGTGTGAGGTGCGACTCAGGCCGGTTCTGATGACGGCTATGGTTGCTGCTCTCGGGTTTTTACCGATGTCACTCTCCACCGGTTCTGGTGCAGAAGTTCAAAAGCCATTAGCAACAGTAGTCATCGGCGGCATTGTCACATCTACAATTCTTACGCTCCTGGTTCTGCCGGTGCTTTATAGTTGGCTAGCCAAGGTTCCGAAGCTGGCAGGCAAGATGGAGCAGCAAGTATGAATCCAAGCAAACGACTCGTAATCCCGCCGGCATATTACGCTTTGGCATCGGCGCTTTTGTTTGGCGCCAGTACGCCGGCGGCTAAATTGTTAATCGGTCAAGTTCATCCGCAATTGCTGGCAGGCCTTCTTTATTTCGGTTCCGGTTTAGGACTGCTTTTGGTAGGCACTATCTTCAAAGCCTTCCAAGTTGGCGGACGAGAGCCAAATCTGAGGCGATCGGATCTGCCTTGGCTTGCCGGAGCAATTGTTTTCGGCGGAGTAGCCGGACCACTTTTATTGATGACCGGTTTAACTAGTACACCAGGAGGAGCGGCATCACTTCTACTCAATATGGAGGCCGTTTTGACTGCATTGCTGGCTTGGTTTGCATTCAAGGAAAATTATGATAGGCGCATTATTCTTGGCATGATTTCAATCGTTGTAGGCAGCATTGTGCTGACATGGCAGCCTGGGGCGATGCATTCAGTGTCGTTTGGATCACTGGCAATCATCGGGGCTTGCTTTTGTTGGGCGCTGGACAACAATCTCACTAGAAATATTTCTGACGCCGACCCAATTCAGATTGCAGCGATTAAAGGACTAGTGGCGGGATTGGTAAACGTCGGCATTGCCGTAGTCGGCGGAAGCCACTTGCCTACAGGTCTAGTTGTTCTTGCCGCATCACTGGTCGGTTTTCTGGGTTATGGCGTCAGTCTTGTACTGTTCATTAAGGCACTGCGATATCTGGGCACGGCTCGTACCGGTGCCTATTTTTCAACAGCTCCATTTGCCGGAGCTGTGCTGTCACTGTTGTTTTTGCATGAGCCGTTGACTGTTGATTTGCTGGCGGCAACTAGTTTCATGGCTTTTGGTGTGTGGCTCCATTTGACTGAACTTCACGAGCATGAGCATAGCCATACGGAAGAAGAGCATGAACATCTGCATACGCACGATGAGCATCACCAGCATGAACATGATCCGGAAATCGCGTCTGGTGAGCCTCATAGCCATCGGCACAAACACGTTGCAATTACACATTCCCATCCGCACTATCCTGATACGCAACATCGACACGCGCATTGAAAAAATTATTTTGGAAATCGTTAATGCCTGAACACAAGTTATTTACCATACAGTCCTTCACTCACTTTATTCATCGGTTCTTCTTGCCGTTGCTGCTTGCCAGCTATGCGCTTGCAGCTTGCGCACCACAGCTTGGTCTATCTTTGAGGCAAATCTCGTTTGGTACCATTACTTTACCGGCACTGGGACAGACAAACGTTTCTCCATCGTTGGTAATGCTCTCGTTTCTGTTGTTTAACGCCGGCCTGGGAATACAAACTAAGGAACTATGGGGCTTGCGGCAAAAGCCTCAATTATTGCTCGTTGGCTTTTTGGCAAACATGATCGTTCCAATCCTGCTGATTATCACCTTGCGCGGAGTGATGGGGCTATGGCACAACTCGGATGAGCTGCATAATCTTCTGGTTGGTTTGGCTCTGATAATAGCCATGCCGATTGCCGGATCTTCGGCCGCTTGGGCTCAAAACGCTAATGGAAACCTGGGGCTAAGTCTGGGGTTGGTGCTGCTTTCGACCATTCTGAGTCCTCTGACGACACCCCTGGTTCTGCATTTGTTTGGCTTTATGACCAAAGGAGATTTTGCCGAAGATCTCCATGAAATGGCACAGCAGGGTACGAATGCGTTCCTGTGTTTGACAGTCGTTCTTCCATCATTACTGGGAATGTCTGTTCACTATGTTATTGGAGAAAAAAGAACGAGCTGTATCAAACCATGCCTGAAGCTGGTTAACTTTATCGTACTCTTGCTGCTTAACTATTCAAACGCTGCCACAAGTTTGCCGCAAGCCTTTTCCCGACCGGACTGGGATTTCTTGGGTTTCATTTTGGGGACTACGATAGCAGTTTGCACAGTAGCGTTTTTCGCCGGATGGCTAGTCTCTTGGTTTTTCAAGACAGATAAATCAGACAAAGCCGCGCTAATGTTTAGCCTTGGAATGAATAACAATGGAACTGGTCTGGTTCTTGCGGCAACGGCGTTGGCAGATCATCCGGCAGTAATGTTGCCGATGATTTTCTACACTTTCGTCCAACAGGTGATAGCGGCAGTAGTCGATTGGCGAATATTCAAAACAGAAGACTAGCCCATTTAGGGGTCTGACTAGCAATGAGAACCAAAACATACGCTAATTCACTTGGTGGCCGCTAAGCCTGTGTAAACCCCAGTTTGGCGCTTGTCGCCTTCTATTCTGGTATACATGAGCGTTCTGCCCCTTTTACAACAACTTAGGACCCTGTAGAATCCACAAGTCCGTACTCTGATGAAGATTCTTCGCCATGCCTGGACGTGTCAAAGTCCTCACTACTAATGATGATAACGCTGGCGGTTGGTTAAACCGCACCGTAGTTGGTGCGGGTCTCACAAGCGCACTTGGTGATTTCAACTACGAAACCTGCAATGTAATCCTGCCGGGTTTCCTCGCCGTTCTGGGCATACCAGCGGTTGCCCTTGGTGCTATAGAGGGCATTGCTGACGGCATTTCTAGTTTCTCAAAGCTTGGTTCCGGATATATTGCAGACAAGCTTGGACATCGAAAAACACTGGTAATTGTTGGTTATGGTCTGACAGCGTTAATGCCTGTCCTCTTCGCACTGTCTGCCGGTTGGGCATTAATACTTTTTGGACGCATTGTTGGATGGTTTGGGAAGGGCATTCGAAGCCCTTTGCGTGATGCAATTATGGCGGAGGCCATTACGCCTGCTAGCAAAGGGAAGGCCTTTGGTTTTCATCGGGCTGCGGACACCGCCGGTGCAGTGATCGGCCCCTTGCTGGGTGTAGCAGCGCTTGCCTGGGCTCAGGATTTCCACCCTAAAGATGCCTCTGCGCCCTTTCGTACCGTCTTCTGGCTGGCATTGATTCCTGGAATACTTTCGGTTGTGAGTTTTTCACTTTTAGTCAGGGACGACGGCAGTGTGCCTAACCCTACGCTGCAATTTTGGTCCACCCTGCGCGAGCTGCCAAGTCGATTTCAGCGATACTTGCGTGCAGTTGGAATCTTTGGCATTGGTGATTTCGCTCACACGCTGTTGATTTTGGCAGCGACGCAGCTTCTTACATCGAGCATGGGCGTGACACATGCAGCAATGGTTGCCGGACTACTCTACGTTTGGCGAAATGCTGTACAGACATTGGTATCCTTTCCAATCGGAGTGCTGGCAGATCGATTTGGTCATCGCCGCCTGCTGGTAATCGGTTATGCCATCGGCGTTTCGGTAGCGGCATTGACTGCCACTGCATTTGCCATACAAGCCAACAATCTTGTGCTATTGGTATGTATTTTCACTCTGGCCGGTTTTTATGTTGCGGTGCAGGAATCCCTTGAAGCCACGCTTACATCAGAGCTTGTCCCACAGACTATTCGCGCTACAAGCTACGGACTACTTGCCTCAGTCAATGGAGTGGGCGATCTGATTTCGAGCGCGGTCGTGGGACTTGTCTGGACCGCAATCTCACCCGTGATTGCGTTCGCCTTCGCGGCTGCCGTCATGGCGATTGGAACCGTGACCCTAGCTCGATTGCGCGACTAATGCGGTCTGGACAATGTGACCTGGTAAGACCTAGGTTAGCATGACTGCTGGCGGATGAGCTAAGGGATGATTTTTGTTTATCACCCGATGTTGTTCTTTCGCCTTCTGTCCTAGCAAAAAAGTCTCTTGAAAAAAACCACTTTGACCAGTTGTCATAGCGGCAGACAAAAAGGTGTTTTGTCTAATTCTTGTTATTGCAAAATTCAGCACTTGATGGCGATGTCATCAGAATACAGGCAGATCCAAGATGATAAGATGATTGGCCTCTTATCATCAAACTCGGTTTAAATGACTGACCCGCAACTATTGTTCTCCCGATTACGGGCTCATTTGTCAGAGTCTGAGCAGGACTCCTTGAACAGGCTGATCGGCAATGGTGCTATTAAAGTGCCATCCGATTCCAGCAGCTTCTTGTTTGCACAGCCGGAGGAGTTGTTTCATCCGGAGGAGTTAGCACTTCTCAATGACTTGGAAATGACAAATGATGAACGAGGTGGCGGATTAAGCAGCCACACGTTCATGATCATGAAAGCGACGCGTCTCTGCAATCTGCGATGCACCTATTGTTTTTCGTGGAGAGACGGGCCAAATCAGACAATGACCTTTCCGATTTTGGCAAGAGCAACTCGTGATGTACTTGCAAACACGAGCACCAAGCAAGTCGATTTCATTTGGCATGGCGGTGAAGTAACGCTCCTGCCCACAGCATTTTTCAAAAAAGCCTTATGGCTCCAGAATCATTTCAGGAAACCCGGGCAGATAATCAGAAATGCAGTTCAAACTAATGCCAGCATACTTTCCGACGAATGGATTGCTTTCCTCAAGGCTTGTGAATTCCACGTTGGAGTCAGTATTGACGGACCCCAAGAACTGCACAATGCGCGGCGAATAACAAAGTCTGGGCAAGGCAGCTGGCAGAACGTCATAGAAGGCATTGAGAAGCTTCGTCAGAGCGAGATCCCTTTTGGGATTCTCATGGTTGTTGATGAACAAGTGGTGGCATATGGTGCTCGCAGGCTACTGACACTCTTCAAGGAGCATCAGTTCCAGTCCGTGGCTCTGCTAAATGTCATCCCGGACAATTCTCAGGAAAATGTCGAAACCAGAAACTACTTACCATATGCCAAGTTTGTTGAATTCTTGAGAGAAGTATTCGCACTATGGTGGCAGGAATTTAGAGATTCCGTGTCTATCCGGGAACTGGAAAGCCTGTTCAGCAAGGTTGCTGCACGGCGTGGGCCAACAATATGCGAATTCGCGAGCAATTGCATGGGCAAGTACCTAACCATTGAACCGAATGGGGATGTCCTGGCGTGCGATAAGTACCTTGGTGACCCCGCTCTTTTATTCGGAAACTTGCTTACGGAAAATCTGTCTCAACTGCTCGTTCACTCTTCAAACTTGACACAAGCCCGTCGCGCTGTCTCTCTGTCCAAAGCAGGCATGCAGGAGTGTTCTTATTTCCGCTACTGCAACGGAGGTTGTCCACATGATGCTCGTCTCAACGAGCTGCATGTGCGCAACTGGGAAGGAAATTGTTGCGGATTGTCAGAATTGATAAGAGACATGGAACTGGTATCACAACAAAATCAACCAGCGTTGCGTACTTGAAGGAGGACCACCAATGCCCGAAATTGAACTGTCTCACACGGACATAGAAGCTCTCGAAAAGAAAGTCAAATCTGGCACCCTGCCAGACGAAGAGGCAAAATTCTTGCACTTCATGGTTAATCAGGCAAAAGCCAAGATTCAGCAGGGCAAGGATGAAGAAGGCCCCAGCTGGAAATTTGATATTTGGAAATATAAATTCTAGCCCCGAAGTCTACACTGGTACTGCATCAATCGAGGTCGGCTGCAGCACTGCTTGCTGCCGTTGACCTCGGTTTTCGTTGGCTCTCTTCAGCGGGCACATGTAGACCAGAAGAAAAGCAATTATAAGATTGGGCAACCACTTGTCCATTTGACTCAGCACTGCATACGCAAGAGGCTGATGAATGTGGCAATCGATCGCATAAAAGTAATTTACCAGAGGCTCACGGATAAGCTCTCCTTTCAATTCTAGAAGGATCGCGCCTACAATGACGCTCTGTCCCACACGATTTCCAACTGGGAGCAGGTGTCCTGTATAGGAATACAGGACGGCGGCAACAAATGTCGAGACCAATGCCGTCAAATACGCAACCAGTGTCACACTCCCTGAATAGGGGCCACCGCTGTTGCAACCAATGACCAGGTCTCTGATAGGCAAGCGTGTTGCGTCTTGTATAAGAATGTGGACCGTAAGGGCCACTACCGCAATAACTGTGGTGCATAGCAGGATTCGCACTTTACTCCGCACTTGTTCTCCTCATGCCGCGAATACAAGATTTGCTCTGGTCCTAAGGACTTCGGCAACCAGTCCTTTCCGACCGACCCCAATTTTATCAGTTGCTGTCTGCGTTGTCAGAGCGGTAGACAAAAGAACTGGTTCATCTACCGTTTAGCAAGCAACGTTGCAACCAGAATTCATCTTGATAATGCTGGTTGCTAGGCGGTACACAAAATAGGCATTTTGTGTACCTTGCGGTTAGACTAGGAATCACTCCCCGTCATGCTTTTTCGTTCGTCTAAAGCTTGCCCAAAAAATGTTAGTGCTCTAACATACACATAATGATCGTTGGTCAATATTTTGTGTACCTCATTGAAACATGCCCGGACAAGCAAAAATTCTCACTCCTAAAGAGATAGATCTGGTATTCAAAATACTGGAATCAAGCCGCGACAAATCCATCTTCGCTCTTGGCATTTATACCGGCATGCGCATTGGCGAAGTCATCCGTTTGAAACAAGATCAGGTTTTCACTGATGGTGGCATCCGCTATCAGATAACCGTCAAGCGCTTGAAGAAAAAGGATGCTGTTTATAGCGACATCCCGATACATCCCAAACTCCGCGAGCTACTGAAGGACTACAAAAAGGATGTTAAAGGTCAGGGATGGTTGTTTCCTTCCAGTGAATCAGTAACAGGCCATCTAAGTCGTGAGCGCGCACACCGAATTCTTTCTGAGGCGTTTGCGGCTCTGAACCTTCAAGGAGCCTCCACCCATTCCATGCGCCGCTCGTGCCTCACTTTCATGAGCCGTGCCGGCATACCGCTACGCACCATCCAGGAAATATCCGGCCATTCGAATTTAGGACAACTACAAACGTATTTGCAGGTGGACCCGGAAGAT
>JAKFVJ010000313.1 GCA_021732245.1 Candidatus Obscuribacterales bacterium
CCACCAACCAGTGAGGTGTTGACGCTAGCACCGGCACCGCCACCACCGCCTCCGCCAAAAGAGACAATTGATTGAGTAGTTACTACTCCGCCTGCTGACAGGTTTATATTGCTGCCATTGCCACCATTGCCTCCCCATTGCGCATTACCATTAAAGGCAGTATTGCGTGGAGCACCGCCACCGGCGACACCGGCTGTATTTATCACCCCCGTTGTAATTGCGCCATTCGTCGAGATGTTTACGCTACCTGCGTTGTGCGTGACGTCGGCAAAGGAGCCGCCAGTGACAATGTTTCCTGCCATTACTGCTCCATTTTGCAAATTGCTTGAGGTAAACGAGCCGGTAATATTGCCATTGGTAGTATTCACTGTTGGCCCGCCGGGACCAGCATCCGGTGTGGCCACGTTTAAATTGACAATACCCCCACCGCCTGAACCGAATGAACTTGCAGGGGTATTGACACCACCCATCCCAATGGCGAGTCCATTGGAAGCCTCCGCAATAATTGTCAAATTTCCATTAGCAAAAGAACCATTGCCATCAGTGCGCACAATAACACCAGGCGCCAGGGAAACATGACCTCCTCGCGTCTGTCCTGTTTCAGAATCAGCAAAAGCAATGAGGGTTAAGTTACCACCTTGTGCCGAAGCGCTACTAGTCTCAAGTGCAAGAATGTTTTGACTGGCAAACGGACCGAAATTTCTACCCGCCGTCAAAAAGATGTCGCCGCCGGCTTCCGATCTGTCCAAGAAAATGCAGTTGGCGCAAGCTCCGGATGCGTCAACTGCGACGGCCCCGGCTGCCAATACTAGATTGCCGCCGCCAGTCAATATCGACGTATTGGATTGAGAGGTAAATATGTTTTGACCGGCAACAGCAACTAAGTATGGAGCAAACACAGCTGAGCCTAAGTCCAGATCTCCAGTAACTGCAACATAAGGATCGCCAGTTGCACTAATGGTACCCAATTGCAACAACGACGCATCAGCTGCGACACGCACACATTGTCCCCATGCGTTCACAACACCTGCCACATTGCCGACATTTAGATCAACGGTGCCTTGCCCGCCATAAAAGTTCAACACCTTCGATAAATAGTCACCGCCAAGCAAGGAAATATTTGCCGCACCAGCATATGCCTGATCACGAAAATTGATTGAACCATTCAACGCTTGCATCACGCCGCCAAGATTGTTGACCGTCATGTTTGCCACTTGTACTGCGTTCACGTTGATGTTTCCGTAAGCCGCCGCCATCAACCCGGAGTTGGTGATGTTGCCGGACATGGAGGTGAGTGCCAACGACTGCATTGCCTGCATTACGGCATTGGCTCCGACGTTGGTAATAGAGCCTCCGGCATAAAGATTTAAATTGCCGGAACTGGCAATTGTCCCGGCATTCACAATGTTGTTGATAGCACTCAAGTTCAGGTTCAGGCTGGACAATGCTGAAGGTAAACTCGCCTGCAAGGTAGATGGCAAAACCGTCGATAGCATTGCTCCCTGATTATTGAAAATATTGAGAGCACTAACCGAAGCAGACGTTGTCGCAGCGTTTGTTGAATACAAATAAAAGCTGCCTGAATTAACAAGATTACCAGTCAGGTTGATGGCGCCAGCGGAGGCTGCATTGGACAAAACCGTGACTCCTGACGGAATAGTAAGTGAGCCCAGCATCGAACCCAAATGACTACCTATGGTCATAGTGCCGCCCTGAGCTGCTCCCATGCTGTCCAGCACCAAACTCTGGACACCAGTTCGCATTATCTGATGAAGGGCAACCATTTGCGCAGGCGTCACAGCACTGCCGGGAGCAATGGACGTAAGCACTCCGCCCAAATTAACGTTGACCGGATTGGTCATGGATGTCGGAGCCGTCATCGAGGCGACAGTTGATGACAAATTCAAATTCAGCCCGGCATCAGGCGCAGCAGCCCCTGCGCTTTGGGCAGCCGAACTAGCATCTGGTACGGGGTCGACAGGTATTTCCTGGGCCAAAATTGGGCACTGCAGCCAATTCAAAGCCAATACCATGACGGCAACTAGTACGTTTCTCACTCGCCCTCCAACGCCTGAAACAAGCACCCAATGGGTGCCGAGGACAAATCGGCCGCAACTCCACCACGACCCCGCCAGGGCCTAAAATATATGACTATTTTATCATTGGGCTATTGACAACCAGCTTTTTTCTTATCTGGTGGCAGCCTTTTTAATCCAGGGGTATTTGGATTACACCCAGCAATCGCTCAGATTCCACAAGTCATCATTTCCACGGATTGAAAACGCGGACGCGTGCTCGAGTAAAGTCTTCAGTATCCCGAGTGACGACGGTAAGGCCATGGTGGACTGCTGTTGCCGCTATCAATGAGTCCATTATTGGCATCGGTCTTCCTTCATTTGCGAGACTGCCGGTAAACTCGCCCCAATCGAGCAGAACGCCGGTATCAAGTGGCAATATTCGATTATCAAAACGGATTAGCAATTCCTCGTGCAACCATTTGGTTAACAGATCGCGCCGTTTTACACTTGGTGTTCGACTTATTCCACGTCGAATCTCGCCGATGGTAACGACACTAAGATAAGCGGACTCTTCTACCAAATCGTGAAGCCATTTTATGACAGCTTGGTTAGGACGAGGCGCCACAAATTCAGAAACGACACACGTATCAAGAAGAAAACTCATTTCTTGAATCTCACAACTCTATTTCCCTGCCTAAGCTTTTATCTCTTTCAATCTTGATACCACTTCCTGCAAGTGGAGACGCCATCAAAAATTCAGCCAGGCTCGATTTCTTTTCGTTTGCTTTCTTTCCCTTGAGTTTCAAGAAATCACTATAAGAAAGCAAGACAGCAACTTCAATCCCACGTCGTGTAATGACTTGAGGCCCTTTCTTTTGAACCTCATCAACAAGCTGGCACAAGCGATTTTTAGCTTCTTGAAGTTGCCACATGGAAGATTACTCCTGTCTAGACTGTCTAGATTATATAATTTTCGAACAACCTTGTCAAGACGCTCAATCGTCAGACAGGGGCTCAAGAAGCGTACAAACGCATGATGAGTGGTGAAGCAAGATTCCGCAGTCTACTTTTTCAATCTCGTTCGCGGATCTAAAGCATCACGCAATCCATCGCCTAGAAAATTGAACGACAGAACAGTCAGAAAAATAAACAGACTGGGAAATAGAATCAGATGGGGATGGGTGCGCAGCGAGCGCCAACCGTCGGCAGCAAGTGTGCCCCAGCTACACGCGGGTGGTGAAAGTCCCAAGCCAATGAAGCTCAAAGTGGATTCGGAGAGAATTGCCGATGGAACAATGAATGTGAGGGCAACAATAATAGGTCCCATCGCATTGGGCAAGAAGTGTTTGCATATAAGAGGAAACACTGGTTGACCGCAGGCACGAGCTGCTTCGATGAATTCCTCGTGCTTCAATTGCATGAATTGCGCTCGAACCAATCTTGCTGTACCCATCCAGCTAACTAGTGCTAGAGCAAATAGAATTCCTTGCGTACCGCGACCAACTAGAACGCCGACTAGAATCATCACGAGAAGATCAGGCAATGAATAAGCGATGTCGACGCCACGCATAAGCAATGAGTCGACTTTTCCTTCGCAATATCCGGCAGTTGCTCCATAGATAGTGCCGATTACCAGCGCTACAAAAGCAGTGGTTATGCCGATACTTATCGACAGACGCGAACCGTAAATAACCCGAGTGAATAAATCTCGTCCAAGTTCATCAGTACCCATCAAGTGCTGCCAACTTGGATCGGCAAGGAGAGTTGTGCTTGTCTGATCAAAAGAATATGGCGTAAGCGGCACACCTAAAAGTGACGCTATCGCCATTGCCACCATAACGGAAATAATCACCCATGCAACAACCGCTGTTGGAATTCTCTTAAGTCTTCTCCAGACAGTAATTATTGGATTACCGCTCTCGATACGTTTGGTGGATAACTGTTCAATAGTGGACATTATCCCTTCACCTGCATTCTTGGATCGAGAACTGTGTAGAGAACATCGACTATTGTATTGGCTATGACGAGCAGTACCGCAAATACCAGAGTTGTCGCCATGATCAAGTCGTAGTCACGATTGGATACGGCAGTTATGAAAAATCTGCCCATACCTGGAATCGCATACATGTATTCGACTACAAATGAGCCTGTAATAATAATGGCCGTTAGCGGACCCAGTACGGTTAACACCGGCACAAGCGCATTTCTCAGCACATGTTTTACGATTGTCTTGCTGGATGACAATCCCTTCGATCGCGCTGTTCGCACATAGTCTTTTTCCATCACTTCCAACACACTGGCTCTTGTAAGACGAGCCAAGTATGCAGCCGGTGACAGACTGAGAGTAAGAGCCGGCAGAAGCATGTGTCTAAATGATTCCCACAAAGCAACGGGAGCCAATTTCAACCAGAGTCCAAAAACTAAAATCAAAAGCGCACCAGTCACAAATCCCGGGATGGAAATTCCAACTGTTGCCACAAGCATGGATAGAAAATCAAGCTTACTTCCGCGATTAACAGCAGCAATGGTTCCTAAAGGCACACCAATTACAATCGCCAAAGCTAATCCTAATAGACCAAGCTGAAGCGATACGGGAAAAGCATCACCAAGAATATCGTTGACGGTGCGATTGACGTACTTGTAGGAAACGCCCATGTCGCCTTTGACCAACCGGCTCATATAAATGATGTACTGCTCCGGGATTGGCTTATCCAAATGGTATTTAGCTTTGATGTTGGCAATAATTTCCGGTGGTAGTGATTTTTCCTCATCAAATGGACCGCCCGGCACTATGCGCATCAAGCCGAACGATATCGTGGCTACAATAAAGAGCACCGGTATCGCCCAAACTATTCGCTTAAGTATCAACAGTAGCACTAGTATGACCTCTGTGAAATCCGGCACCCTTTGTCATTCCGAGCAATGCGAGGAATCTGCCGCGACTTGACAGCGTTCAACTTGATCGACTCGAACTTTGATGAACCGCGGCAGATTCCTCGGCTAAAGCCTCGGAATGACAAAGGGGAGGAGTCCTCAATCCAAACAGTTTTGAAGAACTGCAAATCCATGGCATTGAATTCAAGTCCCCTTACCCACGGACGAACTAAGATATTTTGACTAGCCAAATAGGTACAAATGAGAGGGGACTCTTCCTTGCATAATAGAGTATCTGCTTCTTTGTAGAGGGCGGCACGCTTTGCTTGATTAGGTTCGCCACCGGCTCTTTCAACCAAATCATCGTAAGTTTTGTTTTTCCAGCGCGTGTGGTTATTGCCGTTGCGACTGGTGAAGTTGCTCATGAATGTTTCCGGATCAGGGAAATCTGCACCCCATGATGAACGATACATTTGTGGGGCATCATTGCGGCAGGTGGCCAAAAATACTTTCCACTCTTGATTGATGAGCTCGACATTGACGTGCAAGTTTCGCTTAAGTTGATCTTGCATAGCTTCCACAACCAAGCGCACATCTTCACGCTGCGGATACAGAAGCGTAATTGGAGGTAGTCCCTTTCCATCCGGAAAGCCCGCATCAGCAAGAAGCTTTTGTGCGCGTGCGGCATCGAAATTTGGACCTGAATTAGCATCGTATCCCATGAGACTTGGGGGTATCCAACAAGAGCTGGGAAATTCCTTGCGGCGCAAAATTTTCGGAAATACATCGCGATCAATGGCAGATGAAAATGCTTGACGCACTAGCTTGTTATCGAATGGTTTCTTAGTGACATTGAAGCCTACATAGTTGTTTCTCAGCAACGGGTAATTGTGATACATAGGCGACGTGCGATAGCGTTCGACATCGGGCGTCGGAAAGCTGCGATTATCAATGAAATCCAGTTCGCCATTTTCATAGAGGGCAAGTGCCGTTGATGGCTCAGGCACCATAAAATACTTTATCTTCTTGAGCTTTGGCTCTCCTTCGAAGAAGCGCTGGTTGGCCGTAAGTTCAATCTTGTATTCATGTTGCCATTTCGTTAGGAGAAAAGGTCCATTGGTGACGATGTGTTCCGGCTCGCTCCAGCTGTCAGCAAAACCTTCAACGATGTCTTGCCGCAAAGGAAAAGCCGGCGAAAGAGCTGTGATGTTAATGAAATATGCAACCGGTCTGCGTAATTTTACTTCCAACGTGTAGTCATCCAGTGCTTTAATACCGACTTGTTGAAAGTCCTTGAGTTTGCCTGAATTGAATTCATAAGCATTGATGACGTCATAAAACAAAAAAGAATTCTGCGCGGCAGTTGCCGGCGTCAACATTCTGCGCCAAGCGTAAACAAAATCATGCGCAGTCACTGGTTTACCGTCAGACCATAGGACATCCTTGCGCAGATGAAAGACATAGCGCTTGCCGTCATCAAGCACATCCCAGGATGAGGCAACCGAAGGCTTACATGTCAAATTGTTGCGATACTGGGTCAAGCCAACCATCAAGTTGGCAATCACATCAAAGGAATAGTTATCGACAGTTACCGACCAATCCAAACTGGGCGGCTCGGTACCCAGGTTGATGCGCAAACAGCCTGGTTCAGGTTTTATCGACTTTTGATTCCACCCGGCACCGACAAGGACCAGGACAAGAGCAACAGCCAACAATGGTAAGAGGAACTTCATCAGGCTTAATTTTAGCGCCAATTATTGATTTTTCATAAGGCTTAGCTAGTTTGCATATAAGTTGAATTGACATATTTTTCCAAGTTTGGATATACTTAACTGGACGCCTCGCAGGAGGTCTTTTTTTTCTGGTTGATTTTCCAATCAACCGAAAAATTGGAACCCCAGCCGGTTTTCAGAGTTTAAGAACCTAAGGAGATAATCCCGTGGCCAAGAAGGACGACCGCATCATTGTTACGATGGCTTGCGGTGATTGCAAAAGACGCAATTACACCACCATGAAAAACAAGAGAAACGACGCGGAAAGAATAAGCCTATCCAAGTATTGCCGCTGGTGCCGTTCGCACACAGAGCATAAAGAGACCAAGAAATAAGCTTGGGCTCACTCGCGCGTGATGTCGTGCCTTTGGCACAATCACGCTATTGTGCGCCTTTAGTTTAACGGTAGAACAGCGGTCTCCAAAACCGTTAGCGAGGGTTCGATTCCTTCAGGGCGCGAGTCTCACATTACCTCCGGATTGAAGCAAAAAAATGGCAGAAAAGAAAAAGGGCCAGAACGCAATAGCCGAAGACGCCGAAGCCGCCAAGGCTAAGGGCAAAGACGGCGGCTCTAAGTCAGCAAAAAACAGTAAATCCGGCGGCAAGCAAGGCGTCAGTCCCATGCAGAAGCTCGTGGGCGACGCACTGGGCAAAGGCGACGATAAGAAGAAAAAGAAGAAAGACGACGATGACGCTCCTGTAGGCGAGTCCATCAAAGACATTCGCCAATTTCTAAAGGAAGTGTTAATCGAGTTCCAAAAAATCACCTGGCCGGAACGCGCACAAGTAATTCGCGAAACTTATTCAGTTATCTTCTTAGTCACAGTCATCACTCTCATGGTTCTCGGTTTTGACTGGGTCTTGGGACATGCAGTTTTTGGTCCGCTTGAGCACTGGTCTCGTATGCTCGGTGGCGGTGTTACACGTAGTTAGTTTCTAACGAGGGAGCTTTTTTAAATGGCATTCATCAAAAGTGACGGACAAAGACGCTGGTACGCAGTACAAACAGCATCGGGTCACGAGAACAAAGTAAAAGAGCACATCGAAAAGCGCATCGTCACCATGGGCGCATCCGACAAGATATTCGGTGTCATCGTTCCTGAGAAGCTTGTAACAAAGGTCAAGGAAGGAAAGCGCGTCGAGAAGAAAGAGCGCGAGTACCCTGGCTACGTGTTTGTTGAAATGATTTTGGATGACGATTCTTGGAGAGTCGTACGCGAAGCTCCCGGCGTCACCAAATACGTCGGTGCAGGCAAGAAGCCGATTCCAGTACAAGATGCTGAAATCCGCAAAATCTTGCGCCGTCAAATGGCAGTCACCGGTGGCAAAGGCAAAAAGACAGCCGTCATCGATGTCAAGGTTGGCGACTTCGTCCGTATTACGGGCGGTCCATTCGCCGACTTTACTGGTGAAATCACCGAAGTCAATCTGGAGCGCGAGCGCTTGAAGGCATCCGTCATCATCTTTGGTCGCGCAACCCCAGTGGAACTAGAGTTTAACCAGGTTATAAAAGTGTAAATCTATAGTCTTTAAGCCCTTTTGGGCCATAAGATCAATGTCCGTTCGCAATATAAGGATCTAGAGCAGTGAAAAAGGTAGTAGGTAAAATCAAGTTACAGATTCAGGCTGGCAAAGCCAACCCAGCACCGCCTATTGGTCCAGCTCTGGGTCAACACGGCGTCAACATCATGCAGTTCTGCAAAGAGTACAACGCCAAGACACAAGACAAAGCCGGTACCGTTATCCCGGTAGAAATCTCAGTTTACGAAGATCGTTCGTTCGATTTCATCTTAAAGACACCACCAGCTGCTGAACTTTTGAAGAAGGCAGCGAATGTCGAGAAGGGTTCTGCTGCACCGAACAAAACCAAAATTGGTTCGATCAGCAAAGCCAAAATCACCGAAATCGCCAAAATCAAATTGCCTGATTTGAACGCTACAACAATCGAATCAGCAGAGCGCATGATTGCCGGCACCGCCCGCAACATGGGTCTCACAGTCCAAGAATAACCAAACCATCTGGAAGCAAGGCAAGGGTTGTGAATAACAATCTCGAACCGAGCGAAAAATGGAATGCCGAAAGGCACACTACACACACCAGAACACAAAGGAAGACACAATGCCTAAGCTAACAAAGCGTCAACAGCAACTAGAAAAAGTTGCCGCAGCAAACAAAGAATTGCTCGCTGCTGAAGATGCAATCAAAATCCTCAAAGAATTCAAAAAGCCTAAGTTCGACGAATCAGTCGAAGTGGCTTTCCGTCTGGGTATCAACCCCAAGATGTCCGATCAAGCTGTCCGTTCCACAGTGGCTCTGCCAGGTGGGACCGGTAAAGAAGTCCGCGTAGCCGTTGTCGCCAAGGGCGAGAAGGTGAAAGAAGCCGAAGCAGCAGGTGCTGACTTTGCTGGAGCTGAAGAACTCGTCGCCAAGATTGGTGATGGCTTCCTCGAATTCGACAAGCTCGTTGCTACTCCAGATGCAATGGCAATGTTGTCCAAACTCGGTAAGGTACTTGGACCGCGTGGTTTGATGCCAAACCCGAAAGACGGCACAGTAACTCCGGAAGTCGGCAAAGCTGTCAAAGATCTCAAAGCCGGTAAGGTTTCCTTCCGCTCTGAAAAAGATGGCGGCGTTGTACAGATGGCTATCGGCAAAATGTCATTCGACGATGCACGTTTGCTGAAGAACTTGGCTGCTGTATTTGAACAAGTACAGAAAATCAAGCCACCAACCGTCAAAGGCGTGTACATCAAAGCTGTTTACCTGAGTTCGACCATGGGTCCTGGACTTAAGCTAGATGTCTCCCGCTTGCCGGAGCTGCACAAATACCTGGTTGGCTAAGGCAAACCAAACACAAACAAACAGGAGGGTCCTTGCTGAGAAACGAGAAAAGCGAGGATCCTTCTTTTAGGCGACAAAAACTTAGAGAAAATCAAGGTTACATAAAAAACACAAGGAGCCAACCATGGTCATGGCACAGACAATGAATAAGAACCAACAATACCTCGACAAAGACAAGTCATTCGTAAATCCAGTTTTGGATAGGTATTTCCACATCGTCACTGAACGTGCCGCCGGCTCTTACCTCTATGACATGAATGGTGACGCATACCTCGACTTCAGCACCGGTATCGCCGTCAACAACGTTGGTCACTGCCATCCTAAAGTAGTAGAAGCCGTACAAAAGCAAGTTGCCACACTGATGCACACATCGGTTGTGACGCACCACAAACCATATATTGATCTCTGCGAGAAGTTGAGCACCATTACCCCGAAGGGTTTGGAGTCTATCTTCCTGTCCAACAGCGGCGCAGAAGCAGTAGAAGGCGCCATTAAAATGGCTCGCTACGTAACAGGACGCCCAGGCATAATCAACTTCAAGGGCGCTTTCCACGGTCGCACATTTATGGCAACCGCTCTTACAAACTCCAAACTCTATTACCGTGAGCGCTATGAGCCATTGCCAGGTCCGGTCTACACCCTGCCATATCCATATGTATTCCGCTCCAACACACCTAATGATCCGGAAGCTTGCGTTGCCGAAATCATCGAGCACTTCAACGTACTCTTCAATCAATTCATCAGCCCGGAACAAGTAGCATCAATTATCGTTGAGCCAGTTCTTGGTGAAGGCGGCTATGTGGTACCACCATCAAGCTTCCTGCCTAAGCTGAAAGAAATCGCCAACCGTCACGGCATTCTCTTAATTGCCGACGAAGTACAATCAGGCTTTGGTCGCACCGGTAAATTATTCGCTGTTGAGCATAGCCAAACTGTTCCGGACATTATGCTCATGGCTAAAGCAATTGGCGGCGGCATGCCAATCTCGGCAATTGCTACTCGCCGCGAAATAAGCGAACAATGGAAGCCGGCACGTCATGGTTCCACCTATGGTGGCAACCCAGTTTCTTGTGCTGCCGCCCTTGCCACCATCGGCGTCATCCAAGAAGAGAAGCTTGTTGATCGTTCAGCAACTCTCGGCAAGAAGATCATAGACAGATTGACGACATTCGCTAAGTCCCACCCACACGTATCCGATGTGCGCGGACTGGGCTTAATGATAGGTGTTGAATTTAGCGATAAGAACGGCAAGCCGTCCAAGGAAATTGCCCATGCTGTCGCCGACAAGTGCTTCGAGAACAAACTGCTTGTTCTCACATGCGGCTCGTACGGACAAG
The DNA here is from genome assembly GCA_021732245.1 of Candidatus Obscuribacterales bacterium. GTDB lineage: Bacteria > Cyanobacteriota > Vampirovibrionia > Obscuribacterales > Obscuribacteraceae > SBAT01. The sequence goes on from JAKFVJ010000313.1 coordinate 10,843, forward strand.
TAATTAGATTGATACCGCCTCTCAATATGAGCGATGAAGAAGCCAACAAGGGCATCGACATCCTCGAGAAAGCAATTGCTTCAGTGAAGGCGTAAACAGAAAAGTAATAGACTTATAAATAGGAGAGAAACAAATGGCAGCAAAGACGCTGGAAAAGACCGAAGTTCACGGCAACTATATTGGTGGCAAATTGCAAAAGGCAAAAGGCGGCGAGACATTCGTCAGCACAAGTCCTGCCAATGTCGATGAAGTAGTTGGTCAATTTGCAGCTTCCACACCGGAAGATGTAACTGCGGCTGTTGATGCTGCTGCTAAAGCATATCCAGAGTGGAAGAAAACGCCAGCTCCGGAGCGTGCTGAACTCCTGCTGAAAGCTGCTCTTTTGATGGAAACCCGCAAAGAAGAAATGGCCCAGACAATGGTCCGTGAAATGGGTAAAGTCATCAAAGAAGCTCGTGGTGACGTTCAAGAAGCTATAGACATGGCCAAGTACATGGCCGGCGAAGGCAGACGTCTTTTCGGTCACACAACACCATCTGAATTGCGTAACAAGTTCGCTATGGCAATTCGCCAACCAATGGGAGTAGTTGGTGTCATTACACCATGGAACTTCCCAGTAGCTATTCCAAGCTGGAAGATTCTGCCGGCATTGGTATCAGGTAACACTATCGTTTTCAAACCAGCAACCGATACACCACTTTGCGCTCAAATGTTTGTGCAAGTGTTGATCGATGCCGGTTTGCCACCAGGTGTTATCAACTTCGTTACAGGCTCCGGCAGCAAAGTCGGCATGCCGTTAGTCGAAGATCCACGCGTGCGCGTAATTTCAGTAACAGGCTCGACACAAGTCGGTCGTCAAATTGCCGGACGTTGCGGCGAGTTGATGAAGAAGATTTCGTGCGAACTCGGCGGCAAGAACGCTATCTGCGTAATGGATGATGCGGATATGGACCTCGTTGTTGAAGGCGCCCTCTGGGGTTCATTTGGAACAGCCGGTCAGCGTTGCACAGCGACCAGCCGCATCATCGTTCACAAAAAGCGCTATAAGGAATTCCTCGAGCGCTTTGAAGCCCGCACCAAAGCACTTAAGATTGGCAACGGACTCGATCCATCAGTAGATGTAGGTCCAGTCGTCAGCAAAGCTCAATTGGAAAGCGTTCACAGCTATGTGGATATCGGTAAAAAAGACGGCGCCAAGCTCGTTGTCGGCGGCAACATCCTCGACGACGGCGCAATGGGTAAAGGCTGCTTCCACGAGCCGACTGTATTTGCCGATGTAAAACCAGGCATGCGTATTGCTCAGGAAGAAATCTTTGGACCAATCACCGCAGTAATGCCGGTTGAGTCCTTTGAAGAAGCCATTCAAGTAGCTAACGGCACCGATTACGGCTTGTCCTTGTCCATGTACACACAAGATGTAAACCGCGCCTTCACAGCAATCGAAGAGCTGGAATCCGGCATCGTTTACATCAACGCTCCAACCATCGGTGCTGAAATTCAGTTGCCGTTTGGCGGCGTCAAGCAAACCGGCAACGGTCACCGTGAAGCCGGTATCACTGCCATCGAACAATTCACAGAGTGGAAGTCAATCTACGTCGACTACTCTGGCAAACTGCAAAAAGCGCAGATCGACACACACAACAACCAACAATAACCACCACATTTGGAGACGAAACAATGAACTTCGAATTCACACAAGAACAGCTCGATATGCGCAACCACATGCGCGAATTTGCTGATCGTGAAATTGCCCCGAAGGCACAAAAGAACGATCGTGATTGCAAATTCGATTGGGATATCGCCAAGAAAATCTTCGCTGAAGGTTTCCTCGGTTGCCCAGTGCCGGAGAAATACGGCGGTTTGGGCATGGACTACATTGCTTACGGTTTGATGACTGAAGAAGTCAACCGCGTGTGCTCCTCCACCCGTACATTGTTCTCCGTACAGACATCACTGGTTGCTCTGACAATCCTCAAGTGGGGAACCGAAGAGCAGAAGATGAAGTATCTGCCTAAGATGTGTAATGGCGAATTTATCGGCTGTTTCGGCTTGACCGAACCAGAAGCAGGATCTGATGCCGCCAACCAACAAACTAAAGCCGTCAAAGATGGCAATGACTATTTGTTGAGTGGTCAAAAGACCTGGATCTCCTGCGGATCAATTGCCACACACGCTCTCGTGTTTGCAACCATCGACAAGTCATTAGGGCACAAAGGCATCTGCTGCTTTATCGTTGATACCAAGTCAAAAGGCTTCACAGCCCGCAGTATCCACGGCAAATTGGGACTACGCGCCTCCGACACATCCGAACTATTCTTGGATGAAGTCCGCGTACCGAAAGAGAACATGCTCGGCGAAGTTGGCGACGGATTCAAAATCGCCATGTCCGCTTTGGATAACGGTCGCTTCTCAGTCGCAGCCGGTGCAGTTGGTCTTGTACAAGGTTGTATCGATCAGTGCACCAAGTACGCCATGCAACGTCGCACCTTCGGCGTACCTATCGGTGAGCACCAACAAGTGCAAGCCATGATCGCGAACATGGTTGCTGATTGCGAAGCTGGACGTCTCTTGTACCTCCGCGCTGCCGACCTCAAAACACGCGGCGTTCGCAACACCTTGGAGACATCAATAGCTAAGCTATTTTGCGGCGAAGCAGCTAACCGCGCCGGTCACGACGCAGTACAAATCTTCGGTGGCTACGGCTTCTCCGATGAGTACCCAGTCGAGCGCTACTTCCGCGATGCCAAAGTATTGAACATCTACGAAGGCACCCGCGAAATCCAGCGCATGATCATCGCTCAAGATGCTCTCGGCATCCGCTACGCTAACGGTAAGCCAACAGGCAAGCCGACCGCATTGGCCGGAGCTGTATTAGCCGGAGTCGGCGTATAACCAACACCCTGGTTAAATAGATGCAGAGAGGGTGGTCTATCGATCACCCTCTCTTTTTTAGGAAAAGACATGCAAGCAACTCCAACCAAACGCGAAACATTCAAGGCTGTTCCTGCTGTATATCTTGTTCTTCTAAAGGGAACAAAAGTACTTTTGTCTAAACGAGCCAATACCGGCTACGAAGATGGAAATTACAGTTTAGTCGCAGGGCACGTAGAAGCCGGAGAGTCACTGCGCGCTGGTTTAGCCAGAGAGGGTTCTGAGGAAATCGGATTACAACTCTCAGAAGACGCAATTGAACACGCGTTGACGATGTATCGTTTCGCTTCTTCCTCTAACCCGCCGGAGCGGCTGGACGTTTTCTTTGTAGTGAAAAACTGGCAGGGAGAGCCGGAAAACAAAGAGCCCGACAAATGCGCAGAATTGGCTTGGTTTGACATTCACAAATTACCAGCAAATATAATTCCCTACATCAAACATGCACTCAAGCAAATCATTTTTGGAAATAGCTTCTGTGAGTTTGGATTCAACATGCCAATTATCAAAGAAATTACCGTTGAGGAGACATTGCCACTTAGATCTGCCGTACTGCGCGACGGCAAGCCATTCGATCAGTGTCGCTTTGCCGAAGATGGTCAACGAGGAAGCTTTCACTTGGGCTATTTTGACGACGAACAATTAGTCGGCGTCGCATCGTTCTATGAGATAGGCTTCGACAATATTGACGAACCCGGCATTCAATTGCGCGGCATGGCTGTCGACAATCACTATCAAGGAAAAGGTATTGGCAAAGCCCTTGTACAATTCGCCGAGCAAAAGATTGAGTCAAATCAATCAATCACACATATTTGGTGTAACGCAAGGAAAATTGCCTACAAATTTTATGAATCACAAGGCTTTGGCTTTGTATCAGAAGAATTCGAAATAGATGAAGTCGGTCCACATCGTAAGATGATTAAGACGTTGAAGCAATAGGAAAACATCAATGGAAAACGATAATTTCACTCCGGTAAACAAGCTGGAACTTATGCTGACAAAGGCGCAAGATGGAACCATTCCACTAGAAGAATTTTTAGAGGCTCTTATGCAATTGGAATTGCATATACCGAGTGAAACTGAAGTAAATGAAGATCAATCAGGCTTTTCACCAATGTTGCTAACGAAGAACGACAACAATTTCATTGGTGTATTCACTGCCCGTGAACGTATCGAAAAAGTCGCTCCACAATTTAAGTTCTGCCTATCAAATCCTCAGGGTGGCGAATTGCTGAAATGGCTAAGAACTATTGCTCCTAATTGCGGGATTCTGATAAATCCGGGGTTCTATGCCGGCTTAGAAATTTCCCCGGACGGCATGGATGGCATTATTCGCGACTTCAGCACGAAAGCCTCTTAGATCTCATCTCCCAATATTGGGATAAGCCGAGGGATTTCTCCCCCGGCTCCCCCGCAGATCCGGACGTGCCCGATTCGGGCATCCGGCTCCTCTGGTCATGGTTTCGCTACAACTGGTGGTGGAAAGATGCGTGGCGATGGG
>JAKFVJ010000025.1 GCA_021732245.1 Candidatus Obscuribacterales bacterium
GCTCACAACCTGGCTTGATGATGCGCTTCCATAGCGTTGCACCATCACCGGTGATATTGCTCTCTGCTTTTGACAGATACGTAAGCAACTCCGTTTCCAAATCCTCATCGCTAAACTGCCCGGCTAATTCAATAGCTCGCGCTGCATAGCGAAGATTCTGCGTCGGCTCAAGTCCTGTGATGTCGTCGAAAAACCAGGCGCAGCTCGTGAACATCAACATGGCGTAGCGTTGCATCTCCAAAAGCTCGAAGCCTTTCTGTACTTTGTCGCCGGTGGCGCAAGGTAGAAAGTGACGAGCGGCAAATGAATTTGCTTGCGATGCATTCAACACGACTTCGATGTATTTATCGCGCACTGTCCAAGGGTCAAGAAAATATTCCCGACCTTTGTGAGCGAATATGCAGTCTAGTTTTGCGCGCAAATCATCGAGACCTTCGCGAAGAGGCGCACGCCATCTTTGATGCCAGTCGCCTCGCATCTTGCATCCGCAATCGCTGCGCCAGCGTTCGATGCCGTGTGCGCATGACCAACTGGAGTTTTCGTGGATTTCCACTTCCCATTTGGGTGGATGTTTTTCCAGATAAGTTCCGTAGTTGATCACTTGCAAGTCGGGATCATTTTCCAGATGGTTGAACAACCAGGCAAGACACATTTCACCAAATCGCCAGTGGTGTCCTGCGGTTTCACCGTCGACGGCAACATGGACGAGTTGGTCGTGTTTGCGCTTGTCACTAAAGCCGCTGTAGATGCGGTTTAGAAAACGCTCACCGCTCGATAGCAATTGTTCAAAAGCGACTGCTTGTGAAATTGGCCCATCGTAGAAGAAGATGTTGATCGACTTTCCTGAAGGCAAATTGCAAACATACGCACGTGATGGATCAATGCCGCCAGTAGACCGCCAGTTTTTGCCTTCGAGTCTGCGCCAGCGTTTTGCTTGTCGTGGCGCAAGAATGGTGTATTTAATTCCTTCTTCCGCCAAAGCTTCAAGAGACTCGGTGTTTACCGCAGTCTCGGCTAGATGCATGCCCTCGGGATCGCGACCAAAGTGCTGGCGAAAGTCTGCTTTGCCCCAGACAACTTGCGTCTTTTTGTCGACTCTATTTGCCAGCGGCATAATCATGTGATTGTAGACTTGAGCTATAGCATTGCCATGACCCAGTCTTTGCATGCTTTGCTTGTCGCCTTCGATGATGAGGTCATATGTCTTGTAGGCGTATTGTCTCAGCCAGTCTAGAAGCGTCGGACCAAAATTGAAATTGGTCCAAGCGTAGTTGTTCATTTTTTTGAAGACGCTGCCATCCTGATTGAGAATGGGTGCCTGACCGTTTACTAGATAGCATTCGGTGTTGATGCGCACATTCCAATTGGGAAAAGGGGCGGCAGATGGCTGGTCTTCAATGATGCCATGTTGCGGGCATTCACGCGGCGGTTGGTAGAAGTGTCCGTGATAAACAAAATATTTTTCCATACGTCCCTCTTCAGATTGCAGGGCAAAAAAGAGGAGAACGCTCAGGCGTTCTCCTCTTATCGCTGGGAAACTAAACGATTACTCGTCTTCCAAGCAGTTATCGATAGCCCAACGCATTAGCTTGAAGCCATCGAGCGCCGGCTCGTTGAAGACGATGTCGGACATGCGCAAGAAGGTATAACCTTCAACCAATCCAAAACCGCCTTTGATAGGCAAGTAAGAGATCATGCGCTTCCAACTATCGCTCTGGTAGAGTTTCCAACCTAGAGCGTTTTCGCCCTTGAGGATGATTCCTTGACGCTTCGCTTCTCTACCGACCAGATGGCAGAGGTGAGCGGGCAAGCAGTTGTGTGTTTCTTCGTGATTGCCACTATGACCGTCGTCTAGTTCAAAGCACGTGAAGTACAGGATGACGCGGCTACCTGTGCCTCGCGCAAGTTGATCGAGTTCGCGGAAAAGATTGAGGATTGGTTTGTAGCCGCCCCCGTTTCCTTCCTTCACCCAATCAGTGTTGGCGCTTGTGCGCAACATACCGCCGGCAAGTTCTGCCAAACGGTCTGCGTAGGTGATGCCTCTGTCTGTCCAGTGTCCAACGCGCCAACCGATGCCAGGCAACTTCGCGGCGAGATCAATTCTCTTGAATGGAGACTTGCGTGCGGCAAAGATTTTTATAGCGCTGGTCATGATTTGGCGACCGTGCCGAATTAGCGAGTCCTGGTACCAGTCGAAGAAGTCACGTCCGTACTGAGTATTGATGTGATCGCCTCTCTGGAAAAACGCGTCAACTTCATTGGGACGAGGAGGAGCAATGCGGCGTTGCACGGAATCCCAAGCTGAGAACACAGCTTTTTCACTGCCGTACTTAGCGAGCATTTGTTTTTCGAAGTCCATTAGAGCCAATTCAGAATAACACTGCAAAGCACCGCGGCTGGGGTAACCAGTTCCTTCATCGTGTTGGTTGTAGCTGGGGAAACGAAGTTCACCAGTTGGTCCCAAGCTGATGTTGATTTCCACGATGTGCTTTGCTTGTTTGCCGAAGTGGTCTCTAAATGATCGAAACATTTGCTGCAACAAAGGCAGAAACAAATGCGTTGCCCAGCAAGATACGGATTCGTAGCTGGCATTGCCCTTTTCGCTGACGAATCTCACTGATTCCAATCTGCCGGAGCAGGTTTTGGAAGCAAGATAGGTCCACAAAAAATCAGGCAGTGGAATCCAGCCGCTGTCATTGATGTTGCCGCCGCAGTGGTGAGTGGAAAGGATTGGTGCCCACTTCAAACCAGCGTCGACGACGATTTGCAGAATTCGATCATAGTGTGACCAGTCGAACACTGCGCGCACTGCATGTTTGGTAGATGAGATTTCCTTGAGGATAATGCCCAACCAAACGTCAGTGCTTATTGCTTCAGTGCCAATTTCTTTTGCCTTGCGACATTGTTTGGCAAACTGATCAAATTCAAATTGGGACCGCATGCTGTTGTGATCATGTGCTTCACCGACATTGAGCGGCCCCATCACAAACATGGTGGGGATTTCTTTCTTCATATAATCGGTCCTGTATTTTTGGGTGCAAAAACACCCCCAGCCGAAGCCGGAGGTGCGAGATTGGCGGATATTCAATACCGAACTGCCCAGAGAATTTCTCTGGAATTTCTAGTGAGACTTAGTCACTGAGTGTTATTTGAATCGACGACTTATCACTTTGATTTGGATAAGGTGGAACTCACAATTGGTATGGAAATATGCCGGAACTATGACTCAAACATACTGTGTTTGAGTGTGCGCAAACAAGTTCCACACCAAGAAGAAATCCTCATGGTTACTAGGTTTTATCCGCTCTAGCTCAATTCGCGTGAACGATAGATATCTTTTCGATCTCCAAAACACATGCTTAATGCTTCGCGCGGTTGGCCTACAGTGTTGTCATAGTGATGGTTGGGGCGCATTGCATGCGCCCGTTTTCACTTGTGTCGGGTGGAGGAGGATTTTTGTGGAGACCGACTTGGTAGTGGAGACGTCCGTAGTGTTAGCGAGTGAATGGTGCCTTTGTCATTCTGAGCCCTTCGCTTCGCTCGAGGGCAGGCTCCGCGAAGAATCTGCCGCGTTGGTTCAAGGCACAGCTAAGTCAACGTAATCCGGATTCACAGACTCAATCAAAGCCAACTTCTTAGAACGCAGTAATCCCTTGAGTTGTTTCTCTCGTTGTATCGCCTGATCTACGTACCGGAAAGTCTCAAAGTAGACGAGATACTTGATTGCGTACTCACGTGTGAATGATGAGGCGGTTCCTTGCTTGTGGCGTTCAACTCGTCGTTGCAGATCTCTTGTTACGCCCACGTAGAGCCGTCGCGAATAGCTTGCCAAGATATAGGTGTAGTACGTGTGCATAACGATTTCTCCTTTTGAACTTGAACTTCGTTTCGTTGCGGCAGATTCTTCGGCTTCGCCTCAGAATGACAAAAAGGCGGGCGTCGCTTCGCTTCCCCTAAGTCCCTCTATCTCTAATACGTAAAAGTTGCGAAAAAGTTCAACGTCTCCAGTTGTCATGCTGTTGATCTGATTAACAAGGCGGGGTTGTCATGACGAGTATTTCACCTTCGAGCAATCTGTTGTCATGCGGATCGTGTATGCTTGCAAAAACGAGTTGTCATGAATAAGTGGTATCACTTGCTGGGCGCGTCAGTTGGCGCATGTCAAGGATAATGGCTTGTCAGGAGTGAATAGCTGCGCTAATTTCAACTTGATTGGAATTAGTACATCATGCCAAGAACTCCTAATAAATAGAAAGTATATAGTTGCTTTCAATGGTGCTTGAGAGCTACGGTGGGGATCTAAATAATTCCTTTACAGCTCACACGAGAACTCGCATTTAGAAGCACCCAGCGCCAATTTCCAATTTCAAAATATCTAGTACTTCCATCGGTTCTACCGATTGTCTTTCCTCGTGGTAAGCAAACCAGGAATTTTGTGGGACCCAGATTGCGCTCAGCCGCCATTGCAGTGGCCGTTATGAGCAACGTCTGGTGACCAATCGCAATCACTCAAATAAGTATTCTCTCGTGGTTGCAAAGGAGCAGTCACGACAACGTTGTGACTAAGAGGGTGGTTGTCAGCGACAACTACCTGGCGTTTTGTCAAGGAGGTCTGACATGACCGAAAACAAAGAGCAACTGAGCAAAGACGACTTCAAGCTCACGCCTCTTGTCGACAAGCCCTTTCCATTCATGCAGTACGTGCAAGAGTTGAAGGATCACCCAGAGCGGAATGATCCTGCTCCTAAGCTCTTGCTCAGGTGTTTGAAGGAAATGGGTTTAGACAAGCCGGAGGATTATGCCGACGATCCGGAAATGCGTCTCTATGTGGAGATGCTGCGCGACCAGGGAGTCTATTCATTCAAAGCCTTGAACCGCGTGGCCGGCAGCCAGCGTTTTCAAACAAACCTTGCGTCTGTCCTGTCAAATGCTCGGGCTATATTCCGCAAGCTAGTGGTCGAAGGACCAGCTGGTTCCGGCAAGAATATGCTCGGTGACGGACTCATTGAGGCGCTCGTCAAAAAGGCGAAGGTTTATGCCATCAAGGGATGCCCTGAGCATGAAAATCCCTTGAACATTTTGAAGATGGACGAAATTTCCGATGAGCTTCTGGCAACCATCGCGAAAAAATCCGGATTGAACAATCGTCTCTATGAAATGCTTCGCACGGCGGTTCCGCCTTGCCAGTGTTGCCATAAGAGAATTATGGGAGACATAGCTAATCCAAATGCCGAACCGAATTTCGCGGAAGTGGAAGTGGAAGCAATTCGCCTTTCAAAATTCACCGGCGGTATCGGGGAATGGATGCCAGGTCAGGATACGCCCCTTCTCAAATCTTTGCGGAAAGCACAGCGCGGGATCATCAACCTTAACGATGAGTTTCTGAAATGTGCACCGCAAGAAGGACAATCGGATGAACGACTCATATTCCTGGATCTAACCGAATACAGACGTCTTCCCGGTATTCATGAAGATGGTTGCGTTGACCCACCGGCTCCTAGCCCATTTGACGCCGTCATTTTCGGAACGACAAATGCCAACGCTTTGTCGGAATGGTTGGACACTATTCCGGATAAAGAAGCCTACACCAGTCGCTGTGTTCACCTCAGGTTGCCCTACAACACAGTCCGTGTTGCAGAAGTGCGAGCCTACAAAGAGCAACTAGCGGCGTATCCGGAATTGGGACACTTTCAGCCATTAGCTCTCACAATAATTGCCACACTGGCAGTATTGAGTCGGTTCAAACCCCCCGGCAGTTCGGACTTCTTCATCCATCCTATGGATAAATTGCGCTTGTATCAGGGCGAAAAGATTCTGGTCAAGCCTCTTGAATCCTCAAAGTGGAATTCCATTTGGTCGTTGACAGCCACTAGCGGTAGTTCCAATCCGTATTCCGGGTTTGGCAGTTCTTCGTATACACCGACAACTACCGGCAAGACTGATGACAAAGACGTGGAGAAACTGAAAGCGGATTCGGTTGTGACACCAAGGCTCATTTGGGAAGTCTCAGGACCTGACGAAGGTATGACCGGCTTGGATATGCGTTTTATGCTTGGACTTTTGAGCACCCTCAATTCGGTAGCTCTAAGTAGCAAGCACAAGTGCATAACCGTGGAGCAGGTGATACAGATCTTCGCGGCAGCCATTGCCACCAAGTTGAATAACCCGCACCTGACCAAAGATCAAAAGGAAACGTATCAGCGTTGCCTGAAGTGGCTTGGTTTTGCGAAGGGGTCAACAGCAGGATTTGGTTCCAAATTTCCTGAATTGGTCGAGTCGGAATTTCGCAGGTTGTTGAAGCAGGAGTTTGTACAGGTGTTTGCACCTGAGTATAAAAAGCAAGCTCAGCAACTATATGAAGACTACAAGCTTCATGCTCTGGCTTATGGTCAGGGACAACCGACTGCGCGACATCCGCAACATGGTGCAATTCCAATCAACGAGAGGCTGCTTGATGAGCTCGATCGCTATCGCCTAGGAAAATCTCAAACAGAAGCATTGACTGCGGAAGACAAACAATTCCGTGGGCGTGGACTTATGGGAGAGCTAAGCGATGCTCAAGACAAGTTCTTCGCGCAAATCAAGAAAGAGCGTGCCGCTAAAAAATCAGAAGACGAAGGTGATGAGGACGAAGCGCCTATGCCTAAGTTCGAAGACAACTGGCAAACAATTCCCATGCTCGCAAATGCTATTGCCGCCAAATTGGATGCAGGCATAAGCGAGACGATGGAGAAGTTGTTGATGACTGAAGTCGACTCAAACCTCTCTGAGGAAGAACAAGAACAAAAACAAGCTGCCATAAAGCAGCTGAAATCCATTGGCTATTGCGACGGTTGTCTTAAACCGGTACTCGAATACGCCAAACGTACAACAGTGTGGTCCTACAAGGGCTAATTTTGTAAGGAGTATACATTATGTCTAGCAATAGCCTCACATTCACTCGGGAATCGCACCCGCAGATGTTCCTGCCGGAAGATCCATTTCCGTATCCGTTCCCAGGACTCAAGCCGATTTTCAGAGACTTCCTCAAAGTCGTAAGAGAGAACCCGGCCTACGTCGAATGTACTCACGCCGCTGCATACCGTCTCGTTATGCGTGAAGGCGTCGACTACAGCAACGTCGAAGAAACTCTTCGTCTTACAGGCAAAGAAATCCCCAACTACCCTGGTTTGGGACCATTTTTTGGTATCGACGAATTCGAGCATGACTTTGTCACCGGCTACCTCTATCAGGCAGCCATGGGCGGTCGTGCACGTAAAAAGGCTGCCACCATAACTGGTGCACCTGGTGCCGGTAAGTCCGACCTCATCAACAACCTGCAATACGTGGTCATGCACAAGCGTGAACCCATCCCGTACATTGCCGGCAGCCCGATGTGGTCCAATCCACTTAACGCCCTCTACTTGCTCTTCGACATTGCTGCCCGCAAGACAGCTCGTCGTCGCGACAAGATGCTCGTCGAGCTCACCGACATGATCGAAAAGCTCGACTTCTCGGAAAGTTCTGCGCTAGATTTTGATCACAAGCAAGTCTTGAAGATCAAGAAAAAGCATGGCTTCAAGGCGAGCCAGAAGCTGACGTCGAAAGACTTGGCCAATGTTGTGCTGAAGAGCCAGGACGACTTCGTCTCCATCGTTGTGTATGGTCTCGGCTTGCCGAAGTCCACTCGCGATGCTCTGGTGAAGCCGGATCCGTGGTCGAGAGAACTCGTCATGGGCGAATTCTTTGGTTGCACCCTTATCGATTCTGACGTCGCTGCCGCGGCCGGTCTTTCTGACAAGAATGCGCTGCCCGGCAAGACCAAGTTCGACAAGGACTATGGTAAGTTCGATGCGAACTATGCTGTTGAGCTGTTTGAATTGCCGATCGATAACATGTTCATGTCGGAAGGACATGGCATTGTCGACGTATCGGAAGTTCAACCGATCAACTTCGACACCAAAGAATGGTACGGTGAACAGGATATCGGTTCACTTGGTCTCTATAGCGACCGTGACCCGAGAACAGTCTCATTGTCCGGCGCCTTCAACCGCGGTCGCTTGCTCATCCTCACTGAAGGATTCCGCAACCCGGATGAAGCTTTCCGCGTATTGCTGGAAGCTCTGGAAGGTCAGCGTCTGGCATTGCCTGCTCCACTGAAGAACTTCTGGCAGCACGGCGTAGGCTGGGAAGGTATGATCATCCTTCACTCCAACGACGAGCAATGGAACAAGTTCTATCAAAATCCTGATCACAGAGCGCACAACGACCGCTTGCACTGGATTCCTTTGAAGTATCCGCTGCAGCCATCCAAGCGTGCCAAGATCACCGAGAAACTGTACAACGCCAGCGAATTCAGCGATCCCGATGGCAAGTCTTTCTGCCACTTGGAACCGCTGACTCCGATCTACACCGGTAAGTTCGCTGTATCCAGCCACATTCACTGGGACAGCAAGCGCGGATTGGATGAAGATGCAGTTCTTCGTGCGTACGACGGCGAAATAATTCGCCAGCCGGGCATGGGCACTGAACTCAATCCACGCACTCTCATGGAAATGGCTCCGTGGACAGAAGGTCTTGAAGGTATCGGTCCTCGTGAAGTTGATACCTGGATTGGTGAACTTTGCGCCAAGGCGCGGACCGAGTTCGACATGGGCAAGCGTTCCGCTCCGTGCGTAACCGTTGCCGAAATTCGCGACTACGTCATCCGCAAGGTGGCTAAGGATCCGCGTATCGAAGAGAAGCACAAGAAACAGCTCATCAGCTGGCTCCAAGGCTTCCTCGAGAGAAAAATCCGTCGTCCTGCATTGACGAAGGTGTACAAGGCTGCTTTCATCGAGAACTTCGCAGATCTCTGCCAACAGTTCTTCTTGAAGTACCTCGGCTTCCTGCGTTCAATCGGTCGCGGCAGACCGGCTCCTGGTGGACAGTATTTGACCACGCAGCAGATGGAACAGTTTCTGCAAGAAATTGAAAGAGCTGATTCGCTGCAGATCAACTCTGCCCAAGCGGACAAATTCCGCACCAATGTGTTGGTCGCAGTCGATGCTTACAAGTCTGAGCACGGCGGCGAAGAGCCACGCTATGACGTCCATGAAGGATTGAGACGCTGCATCGAAGCCTACGTGCTTCGCACAGCGAAGGACATCACCGGCGTTGTCGGTGTTTCCGACTTGAGTCCCGAGGAAGAAAAGCGTCTCAACAACGCGAAAGCGGAATTGGTGAGAAATCATGGTTACTGCCGCTACTGCGCTGAAAAGCTGGTAGTCGAAGTAGCTACGACTCGCGATTTCCTGACCAACTGAAGACCTCATGATCTAAGCGCTGCTTAGTCAAGGTCTGAGAAGTACCCTACTTTGTCATTCTGAACGAGCCACGTAGTGGCGAAGTGAAGAATCTGCCGCAATGAATCGCAGTTCGCTGATAAAACGGCGGATTGCGTATCGGCGCGGCAGATTCTTCGGGCTGCCGCCCTCAGAATGACAATAGATTGGGTTTCTTCTTTCTGGAATTGGCTTTAAGCGCGCTTTGAACGCGTATTAAGGAGGTCTAGCAATGAGTGACGATAACAAAAAGAAAAAGGCTGCAGGTAATAAGAAACCGCAACCAAGAAAAAGGCAGCCTAAAGAGAAGGCCCCTACGCAACCGGATGTCACAAATGATCCGGCAATGAAGGATGATTGGAAAGAGCTTATGGCTAAGTGGGTTGAAGAAAACCCTGAGCGTGAGCGCCCTTCTATCGTGCTGCCCTGTCCGCCGTATTTGGACAGAACAATCAAAGACCGCGAATTGTTCATGAGGCGCGCAAGACCTCACATAACAAAAGACATTTTGAAGAAGATCATTCGCGGCGATGCCGATATCTTTAGAAACGTATATCTTGCTGCCAGAACATTTGCCAGCGAGTGGATTCCATCTCGGCCTGCGTGGCTGCCCGCCGGAGTATTCGGTGACATCGAAGTACCTATTGATGTTGAAGAACCGTCCTGGTGGCCTGGTCGTGATACACCAGGTGGTGGTGGCGGCGGACAAGAAGCCGGCGAAGACGATGCTGATATCGTCTATATGCCAATCAGTTATGAAGAGTTTCTCGAACTCCTAGCGTTGCTGTTCGACTTGCCCTTCCTCAAAGCAACCGATATGGACAAGATGCTTGTCTATACATTGAAAAAGCGAGGATTGAAAAAGCAAGGGCCGACATCTCGTTTGGATAAGTTGGCCACGGCAAGAGCAAGAATTGAAAGATTCCGCGCCGCAATTAACACGCGCCCGGAAGACTATCCCGGCTTGTCGCCCGACAAAATTCCCACACCTGTCGAATTTCCGTTTGAAAAGGTAGACAGACGCTACACGCGTGTGGAAGAGAAGTGGGAACCGGATTCCAAAGCTGTTGTCTTCTTCGAGCTTGATGTCTCGGGATCAATGGGCGGTGAACCAATGATGATTGCCAAATTCTTCTTCTTGCTCAATCTAGTATGGTTGCGCACAAGATACAAGGATGTGACAGTTGTCTATATTGCTCACAACCATGGGGCTTACAGAATTCCCAGTGAAGCAGATTTCTTCCGTGTCGTTGAAGACGGCGGTACGGCATTTGCACCGGCTCACGAGCTGGTCTTGCAAATCTATCGCAACGAATTCGGCCCCGATTGGAATGCTTACTGTCTGCACGCCACTGATGGATTTGGTGACTCGGCCTCTCAAGTCACGCCGCTAATCGAGAAGATGCTCCGAACAGGATTCAACTACTTTGGATACCTGGAAATCGACACTTATGGTTTTGGCGGCGGAAGTTGGCAATCCAGCGGCATGCAAGCTGCGCAAAATGTGGCTCCCGATGTGAAGTCGCATGTGGGCATTGCCAAAATCTCATCCATGGACCAAGTGCCTGAAGCCATGAAGCAAATCATGGATAAGGACAAGACCGCCAATGGAGGTGCGTAATTATGCATAGTGAAATTCTAACTCGCGATCCTTTGCAGGCTCAGCGCGTACGCAACCTCCAAGTGGTCTTGCCCAGAATCAAGGCAATTGGAGATCGTTATGGTTGTGCGCCATGCAGAGCGATTTTTCGCAAAAAGTCAGACGTCCAGTTGATGGACGATCTTATCTATCCGCTCGGTATTCCAGTCAGCCGCAAGGCCTGGTGGTACGGAAAAGCCGCTTATCAACAGCGGCGTGGTGGTCAAACGGGACACGTCTTCGAATTTGCCACCATTTCCAATCCGGCCGAAGTTGTTCTTGGTGACACAAATGATTTGATGATGGACATCCTCGTGATAATTCACGCCTGGATGGGTCACGTTCATTTGTTTCATAACAACCTCTGGCATGCCGAAACGCAAGCAGAATCTTGTTTGCAAAAGTTTGCTCAGGACGAAGCCTTTGTTGATGGACTGTTGGCCGACCACCGCAATTGGGGCGCCGACAGATATGAGTATTATGCCGATGCGGCTCACGCATTGGAGCATCACTCAGGCGATCTGCCCACCAACAAAGAGGCTGTCCCTGAAGATGAACTGCGTGCTCGGTTGACCCAAGCCTTGGATGAACTGAGAGACAAATTCATTCTGGCAAATACTCTGCAAGACAAAGAGCAATTCGCTGAAGAAATTCGGGATACGGCAAGGCTGCTTAGCTGCCATCCTATCCTGCCGACAAGCGACATCCTCGGCTTCTTGATGAATCCGGATAACACCAAGCACTTGCCCGATGAAGCAAGACGAATCATTGAAATGACTCGTTTTGAAAATCGCTACAGTACTCAGGTAGTTGGACGCACCAAGATAATGCACGAAGGATTCAGTCACTGGGTCGATGCGAAGATGCCTCATGAACCGGAACTGGACTTGCTCAACATTGGTTTCGATCACATGATCGATGCTGCTCGTTATGACACCATGCACGACGCGTGGCCTATTTACTGGTTTAGCGATCCTTACTCGCTGGGTCAGGAAATATGGAATTACATCGACGAGAAGTACTCGAAAGAGATCGGCACCGAAGTTGTAAGATTCCGCAGACTCAAGGTATTGACTCAAGCAGATGTCGACTCCGGAAAATATCCGGTGGAAACAATTACGTTGCCGGCAGACCCCAATGGTGGTTTCCCGGAAGCGACTGTTGTTACATGGACGCCTCGCGCCGGCGATATCGTTGAGACCGATGAATGGGTGGAAGAAACCGTCAAGAAATACGACCGCAGCTATCTCTTTGAAGTGGCGCGCACGTATGATGACACCCGCTTCTTCCATACATTCTTGACTGAGGAGTTCTTCCAACGCTTGCACAAGAAGGCTCTTGATTGGGTCAATAAGATGTTCATGCTAATAAACGGCACTCTGAAAAATCACCGATGGGATCCCAGTCTCGTGTTTGAAGATGATCGGATGCCTATATCGCTCGAAGAAATGTATCAGGTTGTCTCCATTTGGCAAAACCAGATCAAGCTTCGAGAGTTCATTGGCATGCTCGGTTATGGTGGTCCAGGACTGCCTGTAAGCCAAACGTCGCTATGGCAAATGCTGCAAATTATCCAAACGGTAGCCTCTTACGACTACTTCAAGGATCAATTTAAACGGCAAATGATTCTGCGCACGGGCTTGCAAGTGTTGCCGAACATCAAGATGGTTGACACTGGTCGTTATAACAACGCCGGCGTCACGACAATTCGCCACGAGTATGATCCCAACTTCGGACCTTTGAAGGAAGGCTATGCCCGACAAACACTAAGGTACCTGTGGAGATTTACCGGACCGGTGCGATTGTTGACGATGGAGATCCTGACGGACTCATACGGCCGTCCGTGGGGACCGCCGCGCCCGTATCAGTATTACACTGAAAACGGCAAAACGGTCAAAGAACGCTGGCTGTAGGGCAACCCGCCGCCATCTGACTTTCCGTGGTTGTGAATAGCCTTTGTCATTCTGAACGAGCCACGAAGTGGCGAAGTGAGGAATCTGCCGTAACGAATCGTCGTGCGTGTTGATCAATACGTACGACGTATCTGCGCGGCAGATTCTTCGGGCTAAAGCCCTCAGAATGACAAAGTCCGCGACAAAGCGCGGAAAGTTATGAAAGGAGTAGTGAATATGAAAAAGGTAAAAACGGAAATCACGCCGCTTCCTTGCGGTGTTGTTTCAGTAAATAAAAAGCCACTCGGGCGGGTGCTTGTAGGTATCGTTGACGGCAATCGCATGCCGGCATTTGGTTTTGATGTGAAGGAATTTGTGCCCAACCATTTTCGAATGGTTCCTTTCGGTTCATTTGGAATCTTTGCTGCTTCCAGAGAGCCGATTGAAGTGCGTGTCATTCTTGACGGAAAGGTTGTCCGTGAAACGAGACTATTCCCCAAGGAGCCGCCACAAGGCATGTTCCTCGATCCGATGATGAAGAAGTTGATGTCGGAAACTCCGACACCTCACTATCTTGCGGATACAGAAGATGGTTTTCCCTTCACGCTTGAGACCTACAACAACGGCCTGACCCTGGACGATATCATCGGCAACCAGTTGCACCCGGGCAGACTTGATCCGCCTCCGACATTGGACATGATCGACAACGGTCCATTGGTGATGGAAGAATTGCGCGAAGACATCAACATTGAAGAATACTTCGCCAGTCTGCAGGCGGCACAACCCACAGTGAAAAATGTCGCGGTTGATGAGGACGAACAGCCGGCAGCAGAAGTTACTGAACCGGTCATGGATGAAGTTATTTCAGATGAGGAGCAAGATCATCCTGAGTGGCCGGAGGGCGACGATCTCAACGACGACCCGGACACCTACAGACAGGTTGCTCAAATTGCCGCAGTGGCAAAGCTTGAAGCACTGGAAGTTGTAGATGAAAGCGCCGAAGAAACCCAAACAGCTGAAGAAGATACAGCAGACTCGGAAGAATACGATCTGAAAATCGATCTGCATAAGCGCGCATCGAGCTGGGCTCCCAGCCACGGTTTGCTTGCAGTCGGCGTCAGATTCATTCAGGTTCCGCGTGACAATGAGCCACTGGCTAGACCGGATGGTTTCACGTATGTGATGTTTCAACTCAATCCCTGGGATTTGCATTTGCGCGCTCGCTGCGAGCTGATGGGACGAATTGTCATTCCGTCTCGTGAGCAAATGGCTAGAGTCATGCAGTCCGAGGGTTTTGGTGGCGAAATCATTCATTTACCGAACGTCTCGTGCGGACACGAAGATCCACGCCGCTAAGCCTACGCAGGCAATGGAGGAAAAATGGCCAATCTATGTAATTCCTGTCAGGAGAGAAAACCTGACACCAGCGTGCGTGGAACATGTCAGTCGCCCAGCTTGCTGAGGACCGCACCAACACCGGATAACCACAAACCCTGGACAGACAGCCCCAACTTTATACTCTGCGATCCTTGCGCCGAATACTTCAGCCGCTGTGCTTGGTGTATGGGCCCGATAAACGGATACGGAGTGCGAATTGTGCCTTCAGACAAGCAGTTTTGTACGCAATTCGATAAGGACAACGGCAATCACATCGAGGGGATGTACGTCGGTGAACAAATTCTCGTGAAGATGGTTGTAGACGCGTTTTCAGGTTCGCTCTGGCGTCCGCGATACTTGAGCTATGGTGTGCGTCTCGCGCACGTACGCACGGTATTCAACGGCGGCCGCTACGGATGGCTCGAGTTGTATTTCGACTTGAACGAAGCTGATCCCAAAGCGGAAATCAGATTGATCGACGCACCAGTTTATCGCTGGTATCAGCCGGCAACCACGCCAAACGAATGGGCAATCACCGTAGAGGTGAAACACTAATCAATACAGAATCAACGTCGAATCCGGCAGCTTCAAGTAATTGGCTGCCGGATTTTCGTTGCAGCCAAGAGGATACGCAATGGACAAATACACACTTGTTGTCTTGTTTATGCAAGAAGATTTTGTTGCCGCAAACAATCCGGAAACAATCAACAATGTTGAAAAGTTGATTCTGGAAGCGAAAGCAAACGGCAATGGAATTATTTTTGCCGAGTTGCCCTACGAAAGTCCAATAAAAGATGAAGGTTATGCGCCAACGCATAAGCGGCTCAAGGACCACGTTGTCACCTATGACAGGGGCAGACGAGTAGATGTCTACGATCGCTATGTCATAAGAGACATCTATTACATGTCGAGCGATGCATCTTGCATGGTCA
>JAKFVJ010000493.1 GCA_021732245.1 Candidatus Obscuribacterales bacterium
TGGTCAGTTAAGCAAAGCAACATCACTTATTCGCACAGCCAAACGCGTCATTTTAAATGAACCAGCCAAAGAAGAAATACCACAACTGGAAATTGGTATTTCCCTTTCAGATCAACACACAAAGATGAGCCAGTCAATCGACAACTTGCTTGATCACGCGCTCAACAACGATGATAAAACAAGCTCGTTAAACAAGGCTGTCTATCATTACAACAAACCCTTGCAAAAGGCTTTTGCCGAAGTAAAAGACGGCGCTGACTACTTAGTGCCTTATCGCGGCTTTGGACCATCTGCAGAAGCCGGCAACATCATCCTTGGTGAGAAGATAAAAGTAAAAAGCCGCGCATCGGCCGAATACGCCAAGCAAAAGCACATCGATGAAAAACATTTGGAAGTAGTAAGCAACATCTCGCAAATTGCTATGGGTCTCGGCATGTCCGACAAGGTACGCGGCGCCCAAGTTGTTGAATCAGGAAAGACATCTCTTGTTGCTTTGGTCGGACAAGACGAAGCCGACAAGACAATTGCCATGTTAAAGAACTGGGCAAAAGACATAGATGTGCCTAAAGAAGTATTCGCACAAGGACCTTGGGACGTACAAGCTCGTCAGGAAAAGCTAAAAACTGTTGTGTCGACATCGCTGGATAATGATCCTGTTGTCGGCGAAATTAAGCGCCGCCTGCACAAGTACAACCAGAAAAGCAAATTTTCCATGGTCACCTCGCAAGTTGTACAAACTACTTTAGGTGTAGCTGCCATGACGCCGACATTTATTGGTCCGGCGGCAAAAGTGGCCTTACTCTCTTTTGTCATGGCCACAGGCGGTCCTGAGTCTTGCAAACTAATGAAAGAGCTTTACTTGGACAAGCGCTTTGAAAGCCGTTGCCAGGTAACAACAGAAGAAGCGCATTTGGCAGTAGAAAACTATCACATTGCAGTGCTGACAAAAAATCCTGTCTTGTTGGCATTTTCTGAATCCATGATTGCCGATATGGCAGGCCGCGCCTCAGTCAAGAAAGTCCTTGGCTTGGAAGTGTTGGCATATGCAACTGAAGTGACTCAGGACAAGGCCGCAGAAATAGTACAATCATCAGCAGTCAAAACCCAATAGAGACAAGATATGAGTCTTAAAGAACAAATTTCCAGCGATCTTAAGCAAGCAATGAAGGATCGCGATCAATTGCGCATAGATACATTGCGCTCCATACTTTCAGCGTTTACTTACAAAAGAGTGGAAACCGGCAAAGAAGAATTAACAGCTGAAGAAGAACTGGCTGTCGTCGCCAAGCAAGTGAAGCAGCGCACTGATGCCATTACCGAATTTTCCAAAGCGCAAAGAGCGGACTTGCTGGAAAAAGAGCAGAAAGAAAAAGACATTTTAGTAAAATATCTGCCTGCGCAAAAATCCGACGTTGAAATTAGAGAAATAGTACGCGGCATCATTTCGGCAATACCTGAGGGCGAGCGCAATCAAGGCAACGCCATGAAACTAGTCATGCCGCAATTAAAAGGTCTTGCCGACGGCAATTTGGTCAGACAGATAGTCACAGAAGAACTTTCCTAGTCGAAAGAGCGCGCACAGCGAAAGCCCACATTAGATGTGCCGCTATTAGGCTCACCTTTGCCGCGCGCACCTAGAATGTAGCGAGTGCAATACTCATCGGTGCAGAGATACGAACCGCCTTTTTGTACTCTTTTTGGTATATCAGACTCGTCTGGATCAAAACTTGTTTCAGGACCCTTAGGATTTTTTGCCACAGTATCTACAAATTGCCTGTAGTAATTGGCGTCGTAAAAGTCAGAACACCATTCCCAGACATTGCCAGTCATATCGAATAAGCCATAGGCATTAGGCTTAAAACTGGCTACAGGCGCACTTGTCACAAAGCCATCTTTTTTCGAATTTCTATAGGGGAATTGTCCCTGCCAAAGATTTGCCTGCCATTTGCCTTTGGGCGTAAGGTCATTGCCCCAGCCATACTTAGTCTCTAATCCGCCACGTTGTGCGTATTCAAATTCTGCTTCTGTAGGCAGGCGCTTATGAGCCCAGGCAGCATAAGCTTGCGCATCAAAAAAAGCAATTTGCACGACAGGATAATTGTCTTTCCCTTTTATATTACTTTGCGGACCATAAGGATGCCGCCAACAAGCTCCCGGCACATAACGCCACCAATTCAAATTGCAGGCTCTGGAAACGGCATGTTTAGGCGGCGTAAAGACCAATGAACCGGGAACTAATTTGTCCTGAGGGACACCAGGCAAATCTTCTTTCGTTGGCACTCTTTCAGCAATTGTCTTGTAGCCTGTAGCTTCGACAAAACGAGAAAACTCGTGATTAGTTACTTCCGTTTTATCAAGCCAAAAACCATCTAGCTCTACTTGATGAAGAGGAGCAGCATCCGGCAAAGACTTGTCTTTAGATCCCATCATAAACGACCCGGGCGTGACCCAAATCATGTCCGAATCTGGTGACGGATGAGCAATTGCTGCCGACCCAGCCAGAAAACATACACACAACAACCAATTCATTATTTGCGACGCCAAATTGTTGCCAGAGCCATAATGTATTGGTACTTCCTCTTGTGCTCTCGTATCAGAAGCGGCATGTCTTCTCTGTGCACAAGTTCGAAATTATCTAGAAGGGCTTCCTTTAAGGCTTCTTCTGAATGTTTGGCATCGCCTTTCTCATCGTAATAGCCACCCAGCCAGACATCTATGGGTGTAAATTGCTCCATCCATGTAAATGGAGTTGTAAGCATGAGTAGTCCGCCTTTACGCACAACAGCAAGTTCACCTGCCATACGTGAAAGCAAAGCACTTGGGCTCGGCAAACGGCAGAGTACATTGGCTATAAGAACAGCATCAAAGTCAACATATTCAGGCGGCAAAGAGCAGGCATCCGCCCGTCTGAAATTGATACTACGAGCCTTGTCTTTTTCTATATGAGCAATTCTTTGTTCATATAGCTCGCCTTCTGCCAACACGCGATAAGCGTAATGCCCCTCGCTCTGCAGTATTTTTGCCGTGTCAATAAAGGCTTCGCTTAAATCAATTGCCTCTACATGCTTAAAACTTCGCGCCAAAGCAAATGCCGAACCACCAACTGCACAACCAATGTCTAAAACTTTGCTGTGTGAGATAGCCAATTTGTCAGCCCACGTCGTTAAAAGGTCAGCACAACGTTCTGGGAAATTCAAAGCTGTCTTAGGACCATGGACAAACGGCATTTGGTCAGCATCGTCTCCAAAATGCAAGAGCATGTATTGATCTACAAGCATCTGTGTTTCGTATTGGTTAGAGACGGTATTGGCATTTTCAACATGTTGCGCTGAACCATCGTCACCGTCAGGACAATAGGCAAGACGGAATCCTGCGTGCTGAAAAAAATGCGGGCGAAAATGAAAACGCGCCCAAGGCGTATCTTCATCACCAAGGCTGACAAACGATCCACCCATGATCATCTTGTGCTCACCGTCAAAGCAAGGCGTGCTGAAATCATCGTAATAGCGATGCACCTTGAAGCCGGGCAAGGGATTGAAATCGTCTTCCAGCCACTGCCAGACATTGCCAAAAACATCACTACAAGAAAGTCCAAAGGCATCAAGCGCGTTTACCGATGACTCAGAGCCGTAATGTAAATTGGTGTTGTATAAAGGAGCAATTGCTAAATGTTCGTCTTTGTCATCGAGACCTACAAGCTCTCGCAAACGATGATGTTCGGCTTCAGTTATTAGCCGATATGGAATTTTTGTTTTGTCCTTTTTAGACAACCAATTTGCATAAGCATGTGCCTCGTGGTAATTGACTATTGCCGGCCATGACCATTGCATTGGTACAAGTTCAAATATTGTGCGCAAAAGATAATCATGTGAACCAGATGGACCATTTTGATACCAAAACGTCGGCCACTTAGCGTTACGAAAAACACGCCACTGCCAGCCTTCCACTGACCAATATTGTTCATCTGCGTAGCCTCCGTCGGCTACAAATTGCCAGAATTCACCGTTGCTTATTAAGTATTTGGTCGCCTTAAATTGGTGAACGTTGACACTGCGCTTGCCATATTCATTGTCCCAACCATAAGTCGGCCAATCTCGCGGTTTACCAATGTCAACCGAAGCAAAAGGCACATCAACAAATTCATTTGCCGGAAATTGTCTTTGACTGTCAGCAGCCTCATAACTTTGATGAAAGTCAGGCCACTGCTCAGGTTTATGTACCAGATGTACCGGCAGTTCTCTAACTAAGACAGATGAAGTTTCAAAATGAATGCGCTCGTGTTCAAAGCCCATAAATAGTGCCCACAACGGGCTATCCTGATCAATAAGGTCGTGTCCTGGATTTAGTCCTTCAGTATTTGCAATTACATTTACGACTGTCTTGTAGACTTCTTTTCGGTATTGCCACATTTGATCAATTGAAGGCCACTCAATTGCATTTTTGGACATGTCGTCCCAAGACATCTCGTCAACACCTGTTTCGAACAGTCTTTCGTAAAATGCATTTATTGGTTGAGAGATAAGGCCGCTTATTTGCAGCTTGTTTATGTAAAGTGAAGCAGGATGCCCATAGTAAAACGCCAACGGATGCCTCAGTCCATGATACGGCGGTCTATAGAAAGCCTCCTCACCCAATAGCGAAGAGAAAAGCACTTCTGTTAATGTCCAACCATTATCAAAGTAATCGAGTACTTCTTGCCGTGTGCAATTTTTCAGATTAGGGATAGGAAGCGCCTTCATTTTGCCACTGGGGCAAACTCCCGGACACTGGCCAAAAACAGGCTGTTTGCCTGTCCACCAGCTTTCTTGACGCGGATAATTCAAATCAATTTCAGACTTACCCAAATTAAGCTGCCAGCCCTGCGAGCCGTCTTCCAGAGATTTACTCAAAAGCCCTAAATTTGGATTTCTACTTAAGCTCATTGGCTATCATCTTACTTCAATATACTCTAAAGTTGCCTATCAATTGCTGGCTAGGACTTTCGGCTTAATATCTTTCGGACAGATGGACCCGGTCTGGTACCTTCTAAAGCCTGGCGCAGTAATCGCCAATCATAACCTTTTGCGCTCGCACAAATGCAGCTTCCATAATGAAACTACTAACTGTTTTCCGCTTAATAAGAGCTGCTTGTTCAATAAGAGCCTTCTGCTCTTCTGTAACTCTCAAATCAATACGCTCTTTTCTCAATCCGGCCAACTCAGTTCCCTCCGATTCGAAAATCCGGTTGTAACTTTTCTATTACCACGCACTTTTATTTCTGTCGTTCTAGCCTCTTGTCTTTGCCGTTCTAGCCTCTTGGTAGTCTCTCGCAACACTCTCTGGGCTACAACTCAATTCCACACTCAATTCCAAATCGCAGCTGCCAAGCGCAAAAACTCCTTTACGTTAACACCGGAGCATATCTTGCTTATTACGGTTTTTCTTGTACGTACAATGCGTACAAGAAAAACACCAAAACAAAAGATAAGCCCCGACGAATTAATATAAGACGAATTCGGCCGCGACCCGACAGATCCTTGAAAAGGCTGCACAACTCTAGGCTAAATAGGATAATTAACGGATCACCACCGATTGCTGCATATCAGGCACGAATGTGGCATAGCGGACAAGCATGTGGCTGACCCGCCGCAGCTTTAGATCTACTTAGGGGTGTTATTCGAATTCGATTGATCGGCGTTTTTTTCCTGCCACCTTTTGTACTGATTTTCGTAATGCCTAAGGTACTTTGGGTTTGACGGCAATCCGCTAAGAATCTGCCAAATGCGGTCAGGGTCAAATTCACATTCGATCCATTTCTCATTGACTGAATACACTGTGATACCGGACGCCGCAAAAAGATCTGCCGCCTGATTTAGTGTTGGTGGAACACCCGGGCGCCTCCACCATCTGGCTATCCGAGGTGCAGTAACATTGAATCTACCAGTTTTCCTGTTGAGCAAAGATTTTCTCAGAGGTATTTAAATGACAGAAAGTTTTTTGCCGACTTTTTGGAAGGCAGCCAATGCGCGGTCTAATTGTTCTTTTGTATGCGCTGCGGAAATCTGTACTCGCAGTCTGGCTTCACCTTTTGGTACAACTGGGTACCAGAGTCCCCGTACATAGACGCCTTCTTCTAAAAGCACTCGGCTCATATCTTGAGCAACTGCCGCTTCGCCAAGCATAACAGGCACAATTGGATGATCTCCCGGCAATATCGTGAAGCCCAAACGCACTATTTCTTTGCGGAAATAGGCAGTGTTTTCACGTGATTTAGCAACCAAGCTATTGTCTTCTTGCAATAGATTAATAGCTTCGATTGCAGCTGCAACGATAGGTGGTGGAACCGTGTTGGAAAATGTGTATGGACGAGACTTTTGTCTCAGGTAATCAATCAATTCCTTTTTACCGGCAATATAGCCGCCTGCTGCTCCGCCCAAGGCTTTTCCTAAAGTACCTGTGTAGACATCAATCTGTCCAAAGACGCCTTGATGTTCAGCAGTACCGCGACCAGTTGCGCCAAGAACACCTGTTGAGTGTGAGTCATCAACAAATAGAAGTGCGCCGTATTTCTTAGACAAGGCAATGAGCTCAGGCAGAGGCGCAACATCGCCTTCCATGCTAAATACGCCGTCTGTGGCAATAACTTTTATGCGATAGTCTTTGCTTGCGTCTTCTTCAAGCATGGCAGTCAGACCCTTAATGTCATTATGTTCGTATGGTCTGGCATCAGTTGATTTAACGGCAATGCGACTTAAACGAACGCCGTCAATAATGCTTGCATGGTTTAGCTTATCGCTGTAAATAACATCACGATAATTGCTCATACCTAAATCACCTGAGAAAAGCGCTGTAAAAAACGCTTCGTTGGCAGCAAAGCATGACGAATGCAAAATAGCATCTTCCACACCTAGAAAAGAAGCCAACCTCTCTTCCAACTGTTTGTGAATTGTTTGTGTTCCACAAATAAAACGCACGGATGCCATGCCGAAGCCGTATTGATCTAGACCTTTGCGCGCCGCTTCTCTAATTCGTGGGTGATTGGCCAGTCCTAAATAATTATTGGAAGCAAGCATCACAACACGGCGACCGTTAACGGTCACTTCACCGCCTTGTTCGTCCTCGATTGGCACTTCAATTTTGTACGTCTTCGCTTCCTTGACCTTTTCCAAATCGGCACCAAGGGCTTTGTATAAAGTCTCTTGATTGAGTGACACTGATGACTTTGTTGAGGCGGTCATGAAAGCTCCTATAAATTACTTAGGGTCAATAATTAGGGTGTAAATGCCAGGTTGTTTATTTGGCTCGGTACAAAGGAAGGTGCCGATTCAGCTGATGGCTGGAAAACGAGTTTCATTTCCGAGCCCTTTGTCAAAGCGTCAAATGCTTCTTCAAATTCTGAAAGTTTGTACTGACGCTCAGCAACAAGTTTTCCTAATTGTGAGCGCATATCGAATTTCTCTGAATTTAAAAGACGCAGAAGTGTCTCCCAAGTGGAGAACATCTTACGTCCAAAAATTCCTTGGACGGTAACGCCTTTCCAGATAACACCATTAGCAATGTCGAAATTGCTTAGTGGCTGGCGCGGTATGCCTAGAAGTACAACTTTGCCACCGTTACGTACTATCTTGAAAGCATCTTGATAGGCAGTAGGCGACCCGGACATTTCCAATACAACATCTACGCCATTGGCTTGTTTTTCCCATTTTTCAACGGCTGTATAAAGATCACTTCCGCCTGATGCAACATCAAAACAAAGATCAGCACCAAATTCTTGTCCTAGAGCAAATCTACGCTCAATGTCTGTGGCTTCCGTTAAATAAATGCGCGTAGCACCAAAAGCCTTGCAGAGAAAAACGGCCATTAACCCTAATGGTCCTGCCCCTAAAATGGCTACTGATTTCCCTCTTACATCGGCTTCCTCAACAGTGTGCACGGCATTACCAAAAGCATCAAGCATGGCGCCGATGCGCGGCGGAATTTTCGATGTGTCGCCTTTTTTGCCCAGCATAATTACGTTGTGTTGCGGCACAACAACAGATTCGGCAAAGCAGCCATCCAAATGCAGACCCTTCACTTTGAAGGATGTGCAGATGTGTTCGTTGCCTGTGCGGCATTGATAACAACGCCCGCAACCCAAGTGCATTTCTGCTGTTACGTAATCGCCTTTCTGCAAGCGCAAATGCTCAGGCAAGTTCTGCCATTCACCTTTGGTTACAGATGCGCCCACTTCTTCGATAATGCCGCAGAATTCATGTCCTATAACCATCGGCTTGAAAGTTTCGCCTGGGGCTAAATAGCGCTGCATCTCGCGCCTTATGCCTTCGGATTTGCCGCTTCCGTAAATGCTTTTGTCGGTGCCGCAAACAGCCGTGGATAAGACTTTGATTTTGACTTCATCGAAGCCAAGCTCCGGCTCCTTGTAGCTGCTCTTAAAGGACAAGCCGTCCTTGTTGACGTCTTCTTTGACTAAGCACTTCATGGCAATGTTTCCAAAAGAAATACAAAGAGAACTTTACTAGAATTGCAATTTCAATTTGTTAGCTTTTCTTAAGTTGCCAAGCATGCCAACAACGCCTAAATTCATGGCTGAGAAAAGGTTAGTGAATTGAACTTCGATCCCCAAAGTTTTGGTCTAGACTTTCGCCCGCCGCTTCAGAGTCCTTCTGTAAGCGGGGCACCGGCAATTCTTTTGAACGCCATGGCCGAAGAGTCAATAGTCGAGGCAATCACGTCAAAATCATCAGCTGGACTGCGCATAATCCGCTATCTGATGTCTAAGATGGCAAGTAACAGCCTACCTAATTTCAACGATTCTGAAACCATTAGACTGCTTGCCCGCCAATTCATTTACGAAGCCGGCAGCGGCATGTATGCAATTGAATTTATGAATGCGGCAGACTAGGTAACTTCAGTTACATAGCCATGATGTTGTAGCCGCAATCAACAAATATCGTCTCACCTGTAACACCCGAGGAAAGATCGCTCAAGAGATAGAGAGCAGTCTTGCCGACTTCTTCAGCTGTTACGTTACGCTTCAGAGGCGCGCGCGATGCTACAAACTTAAGCATGTCGCGGAATCCGGCAATACCCATAGCAGCCAACGTTCTTACAGGACCTGCAGAAATGGCGTTGACACGAATATTCTTTTCGCCGAGATCTGCTGCCAGATAACGCACGCTTGATTCAAGTGCTGCTTTTGCTACACCCATAACGTTGTAGTTCGGCAATACTTTGTCGGCGCCATAATAGGTCATTGTGATAAGGCTACCGCCATTAGGCATAAGCTTGGCTGCTTCACGAGCAACTGCCGTCATTGTAAAAGCGCTTACATCAAGAGCTTTTTGGAAGCCTGTACGCTTGGTGTCGACATAGTGACCTTCCAAGTCTTCCTTATTAGCAAATGCGACAGCGTGAATTACAAAATCAATTGTGCCAAATTCTTTTTTGACTTTGGCAAAGAATTCTTCAATTGCTTTGTCGTCTGAAAGATCGCATGGCTCAATAATTTTTGCTTTCACTGACTCAGCCAATGGACGAACTCTTCTTTCAAGTACTTCACCTTGATAATTGAATGCCAGAGAAGCACCTTGCTCAGCAGCAAGCTTGGCACATGCCCAAGCAATACTGTGATCGTTTGCTACTCCAAAAACTACACCTTTTTTGCCCAGCAACATATCTTTGCCGGTAAATTGGCTTTTCTCGGAAACTTCCGGGGATGCTACTTCCTGAACCATTTCTACACCTTACTTTGCAATTGATAGACGACAAATTATGCCACACGCCACTTACTGTGACCGCGGCTTAGCTAGGCTTAAGCTACATAGTTACATTGGCGTATTTGGTTGCAAGCCGGCTGCTTTGGCTAATTCGGCAGGAAATTCATTAGGCTTGCGATAGCCGTAGAACATGCCTTTAACCTGACCATTGCTATCAAGAACGACAGTACATGGGTAGCCGCGTATTTCGTGCTTCTTAGCGAATTCTTGCCCTTCACCGCCGTCTTCAGCGTCCATTTTCAGTGGCACAAACTGGCTGTCGACAAACTGAGCAATTCTGGCGTTAGCGTAAACATCTCTGTCCAGTCGTTTGCACCAGCCGCACCAGTCGGTATAGATATCAATTAAGACTAATTTTTGTTCACGCTTGGCCTTACTGAGACTTGTGCGCAAGTCGTGCTGCCAGATAAGTCTGGTCATATTGGCAGCCAAGGAGGGCGATCCATCCATGGCGTAGCCATTGCCATACGACTCTTCATACATTTGAGGCGTTGCTTCAGGTGTCTCTATAGTTTCTTGCCAATTAGGACCTTCGGCTGGCGGCATCTGTCCTGCAACTGGGACTGCATCCCGGCAGTAACCAAGCGGAGCAAGTCCTGCCAAGCAGATGATGACCAAAAGGGCTCTTAACATATTGCTTATCCTCTCGCCAAGGTCGAATAATGAGTTGCGCGCACGCTGTTGTCATTCTACTCTGAATGGCTTATTGCAGATGAACCTTAGTTAAATGGAAAGAACAATTATCAACAAGGTAATTAGATCTACACTATATGCAAATCTAGCGCGAAAGTTTTGGGTATCACCATGGCTGGGCCATACGAAATCTTTGTCCTTATAAAACAAGTACCGGATCAGGGTTCAAAAGCCGGTCTCAATCCGGACGGAACAATTGATAGAGCTAAAGCAAAACGCATGCTCAATCCGTTTGACCGCTATGCATTGCAGGCCGCCCTACATGTTAAGCGTACATACGGTGGGCGCGTAACTGCCATATCCATGGGACCACCACCGGCTGTGGAAATCCTATTGGAGGCTCTTGAACATGGCGTCGACCGCGGCTTTTTGCTTTCCGACAGACGCTTGGCCGCTTCCGACACCTTAGCCACGGCTTACGCGCTTTACAAAACAGTCACGCATGTCGGCAAGTTTGACCTTATTTTCTGCGGTCTGCAAACAACAGACGGCGACACGGCTCAAGTTGGTCCGCAACTTGCTGAAAGACTTTCCTTGCCGCAAGTTACTTACTGCGAGGACTTCCACTTAGATGACGGTCGCTTGCATGCCAGACGCATAATTGAAGGCGGCGTACAGTTTGTCGATTGCGTTGCACCGGCATTAATAACCGTAGCCAACTCTTACCACCCACTTGCCTATAAATCATTTAGAGGTGCTTGGCGCGTTCAGCAATTGCAACGCAACCCGGAAGAGTTAGGCAAATACATTCGCACCGTCGATCTGGATATAATTCAAGCAGACCCGGAACGCTGTGGTCTTAAGGGTTCACCAACAATTGTTGCCGCCACGGAAAAGGTCGGCGAATTGGGTGGCAACTGCTCAATGTACGAAGGGCACGCACCAGATGAGATGGTCGGCGAGCTTATTGAAAAAAGCAATCTTAAGGAGTTCTTGGTGGCATGAGCGAGTCAGTTAATTTAGCTCCACCATCAGATGGAGAAGTGCTAGTCATTGCCGAGCAAATTCTCGGTGAATTGCAGCCTGTCAGCTTGGAATTACTTGGTGCCGGTCGCTACTTAGCAGACAAACTTGGCGGCAAATTGTCCACAGTTATTCTTGGTGACAATCTTGGCGATATCCCCAAGAAGCTCATTGAATATGGTGCAGACACCGTCTACGTGGCAGATGATCCGGAATTGCGCACTTATAGAACGCTTTCCTACAGACGCGTTGTTTGCGATTTGCTGGAAACTTTTAAATTACCACCGCATATTGTCCTTTTAGGCTCAACAACTACAGGGCGCGACTTGGCTCCCCGTATTGCCGCCAATTTTGAAACAGGGCTTACTGCCGACTGCACAGAATTGGATATTGGTCCTTATGAGCACAAAAGCAAAGTCGACCCAAGTAAGGTCGGTTTGTATGAAGGCTGTCTCTATGCCATTCGTCCAAGTTTTGGCGAGAGCTTGAAGGCACGTATTTTAGGGCCGTGGAAAAACCCGCAGATGGCTACAACTCGTCCCGGTCAAATGACACCACTTGCACCTGACGCTAACCGCGTGGGCAAGATTGTAAACATCCCTGTCAAACTGCAAAAAGAAGACTTGCGCTTAGTTGTTGCAGAAACAGTGCGTGAAGTATCCAAAGGCGTGCGCTTGGCAGAAGCTGACGTGATTGTCTCAGGTGGTTATGGCTTAGGTTCAAAAGAAGGTTTTGAACTGATGCACGAACTGGCTAAGTGTTTTGAAAATTCAGCAGTCGGCGCTTCACGTAAAGTCGTTGACTTAGGCTGGATACCCTATGAGCATCAGGTAGGACAAACAGGCAAAACCGTGCGTCCCAAAATCTACATAGCTTGCGGCATATCCGGCGCCATTCAACACAGAGTCGGCATGTCCAAATCAGGCACTATTATTGCCATCAACAAAGACCCTGATGCACCAATTTTCAAGTTTGCTCATCACGGCATAGTCGGTGATGTTTATCAAATCGTTCCTGAACTAATAAGACAGTTCAAGGACAAATTAGCTACTAAGGGAGAAAAGACCGTTGTCCACACGCATTGAGTATGATGTCCTTCTCGTTGGTGGATCGCCTTCCAATTTGACCCTTGCTTATCATCTTCTGGACTTAGCCAAGGCAAGCGGCAAAGAACTTTACATTTGTATCCTGGAAAAGGGCAAAGAATTCGGCAGCCATATAATGAGTGGAGCTGTCTCTAATCCACACGTGTTGCAAAAGATTTGGCCCAACTACAAAGAAATCGGCTTCCCTATTGAAGCAACCTGCACCGAAAGCAATTTCTCCGTACTTGGCACAGAAAAAAAATGGGACATGCCCTCTTTTGCCTATCCAAAGTCACTGGATAAAACAGGCTATCTAGTTTTGACATTGAGTTATGTCACCGGCTGGATGGCTATGCAGGTACAAGAAAAGGCCAAAGAAGTACCCAATGTCACGGTTGATTTGTTCACCGGTTTTGCCGCACACAAAGTTGTCTTTGAAGAAGGACGCGTAGTAGGTGTCGCCGTTACTGAAAATCCAAAGTCCGAAGAGGATTATGTTTACGGCAAATTCATCACCTTTGGCGACAAGGGTTTTATTTCTCGCGATGTAATTGATCACTACAAACTGCGCGACTGCCCACAAATTTGGTCAGTTGGCGTTAAAGAAGTTTGGCAATGCAATGAGTCCTATGAAGGCAAAGTCTGGCACACGCTTGGCTGGCCACTTTTAGACGGCACCTTCGGTGGCGGCTTTGTCTACGGCATGAAGGACAACAAAATAACTATAGGCATGGTAATAAGCCTCGATAGCCATGACCCTAATATGAATCCGCAGCAGAAGTTGCAAGACTACAAGAAACATCCTTGGATCCAATCAATGATCAAGGGCGGCAAATTACTCAAATATGGCGCAGCGCTTTTACCGGAAGGCGGCTATTACAGCTTGCCCAAGAAATTCGCCGTGCCAGGTGCACTCTTGTTAGGTGATGCATTAGGCGTCCTTGATGTAAAACACTTAGCTGGTATTGACCGCTCGATGGAATGCGGTTATGTAGCGGCAGAAGTTCTACATGATGCCTTGGTAAAAGGTGATTACAGTGAAGAGGCTCTGGCGCCGTATCAGCAACGTCTTACAGACAGCTTTGTCATCAAAGAGTCTTACAACGACAGATATTTCCGTTGGGCTTTCATGGAAAACTCAAGACTCTTGGCCGACTATGTGCCGACAATTGCCAAATCAATCGACAACTCATCGCCGTTTATGGGCATGCTGCAAATTGGTTTGAAAAATCCATTCCGGGCAATTGGCGACGGCATAAGATCGCTTTCTTTAATTGAAGGGATGAAAGACATTGGCCCAATCAAATACAAGCCTGACTACCAGCACATCATTCCTGAGTTTGTCACGCCCAAATACGATGAGCCTCCTTACGACAAGACAACAATTTATTCGCGTCCTGATGCCGTGTTTTACGCATCAACGAAATATCACGAAGGCAATCTGCATATTGATGAATACAATGCC
Organism: Candidatus Obscuribacterales bacterium; assembly: GCA_021732245.1. Classification (GTDB taxonomy): domain Bacteria; phylum Cyanobacteriota; class Vampirovibrionia; order Obscuribacterales; family Obscuribacteraceae; genus SBAT01. Next base: position 13,962 of record JAKFVJ010000493.1, read on the forward strand.
GACGTTTGCGTAAAGTGCATCGGGAAATACGAAGGCTTAGGAAAAACCACGCCATGCGTAGCTGATTGCACGGCAGAAGTGCACAGAATTGACATCATTGCAGATGTCCGCCGCCACGGCATGTCGCTGGAAAACTGCGTCCATTGCCGCACGTGCGAGATAGTTTGCCCCGAAGTCAACCTGCGCGTCAAACCCACAGAACAAGGCTCCGGCCCCGACTTCATGGGTCTCTAAAAGCGCGAGCATATGTCCTCGTAGGGGCGCATTGCATGCGCCCGCGTTCGCCCATCTTAGTAATTCCCGTAAGAAACGACCCACAAAGCCTAGTCTGAGTGGGATTTTTCCCGGCTCAAGCCGTTGTCCCAAAACCCATTGCGTCATACAATCGTTGTCATGGTTACAACAGCAGACTACGATCAAAAGACAACGCCCTCCTTTAAGTCCTCCTTTCAGGAACCAATGTGTGCCGGCGTCATCATAAGTAAAGGCAAGAAACTTCTCTTCAGCCTTGGTGATGAAAACCGTTGGCGTGAAGTAAATGGCGTCCTGCAAATTCCACTTGGTGGCATAGGCGGCGGCCAACAAATAGACGAAAGCTTTATCGATTGTGCGCTGCGTGAAGCCGAAGAAGAAATAGGCTCAACAGTAAGCCTTTTACATTCACCTGTTACTTACATGCAGGACGAATTAGGATACATAAGCGAAGCACGATTGGAAGAACTGCCGGCACCACTTTTTTATCACCGCAAGAAAAGAAAATCGTCTGAGCCCTTTGGCGAAGGACTTCCTTCCGGGAACATTTTGCATATTTGTAATTTCCGCGCGCGAGCCATTGGACAACCGGAACCCAAAGACGTGCCGGGCATAGTTTATATAAGCCCTAAATGTCTTC
>JAKFVJ010000491.1 GCA_021732245.1 Candidatus Obscuribacterales bacterium
ATCGTGATGGTGAACTCTGCAAAATTGACGATGCATTGCGGAATGAGCTTATGATGGCTAATCTCAAGATGGCTGAAAAGGGATTGCGAGTTCTTGCCGTTGCCAGAAAGGATTTGTCTAACATTGATTCTACTGATCTTGCTTCAGTAGAATCAAATTTGACTTTCCTCGGTTTAGTCGGCATGCAAGATAGACCAAAGCTTGGTGTTAAGGAGTCCATTGCTCTTTGCAAAGCCGCTGGTATCAAGATACTAATGCTCACAGGCGATCAACCTCAAACAGCCTTGGCTATTGGCAAGGATTTAGGTATTGTCGAGGATGGGGAAGATCCCATATTAACCGGTAGGGAAATAAGTAAGTTTGAGGAAAAAGAGCTAACTTCTGCCCTAAAGAAGAAAGTGATTTTAGCGCGCGTCAGTCCGGAAGTGAAATTGTCGGTCGTTCGCGCTTTGCAAAATGATGGGCTTGTGGTGGCAATGACAGGTGATGGAGTCAATGATGCGCCTGCTTTGAGGCAATCGGATATTGGGGTGGCTATGGGCAAAGTTGGTTCGGACCTTGCTCGTGAGGCTGCCGAAATTGTAATCACCGACGATAACTTCAGTTCAATCGTAAAGGCAATTGAGCAAGGACGAGTTATTTATGCCAATATCCAAAACGCCATTGCCTACTTGCTTACGGCGTCTTTAGCTGCCGTCATGACCGTTGCCGGTGCAGTATTATTCAATACCGGTTTGCCTCTCTTGCCTCTACAATTATTGTGGCTGAATTTAATCGTGCATGTTTTCCCAGCTTTGGGAGTGGCGCTTTTACCTTCCAATAAGTCAATCATGAAGGATAAACCACGACAATCTGCTTCATCTGTCCTTGGGAAGGAAGAGTATATACAGATATGGACTAGAGCCTTACTGGTTGCGACAGGCGTGCTTTTGGCAATTGTGTTTCACGCTCACTCTGCCTTTCACTTGGAAAAGATTACAACGCTTGGTTTTGCCACTTTGTCCTGTGCCTTGCTCTTTCAAGCGTGGTTATGGGCATGGTCCGGTCGATCTTTCACTAAGGATAGTATATGGAAACACGTCAGACCTGCTCTTGTACTTAATATGCTGATTTCATATGCCTTGATGATTGCTGCGATTTACATCCGACCGCTCGAGAAAGTTTTAGGAACCACAAGACTAGATTTTTATGATTGGTTGGTTGTGCTTTCGGCTTCTTTGCTTTCCTGTTTGGCTTCCATGATTGTAATTAAGTGCATTCCTCGTACAAAAGCGCACGGGAAAAGTTCACGGTGAGAATGACTTGAAGTACAATGTCTGGCATCATCATATTTAAGGAGGCTGGATGTCTAAGTTTCTTGTGCTGTGGTCGCTCGAAACGGCATGCTTGGGTACAGAGTCCGTGAATGCTGTCTTGCGCATGCCGGCATACGCTGAAAAGCTGATGGCTGATGGCAAGCTTGAGAAAAGGTGGCATGTTGTTGGCCGCCATGGTGGTGCTTGGATATACAGCGTCGAGAGTAATGAGGAGCTAGACAGATTACTAGCCATGGCTCCTGTCTATAATTTCGCCAAATATGAGATTCTGGCGCTTGCGGAAATGATTAGCCCGGACACGATAGCAGGCAAGCAGAAATGAACTATTAGCAGATGCGAGGTAATTGCTCGCCGGATAATTTGTCCAATATTCGATTGCCACCCACCGTTGATTTAAGAATAACTGTTCCCTTGTGGTCTTCAATAACAACTCCGGCAATGTGAGCATTGTTTCCCAGCGGATCTTTGCGCATGGCTTGCAATACTTTTTCGGCATCCTCAGCAGCTACTATTGCAAGAAATCTACCTTCGCAAGCAACATATAATGGATCGAGTCCTAAAAGTTCACAGGCTGCTTTTGCTTGCGGATGAATGGGAATGTGTTTTTCGTCAAGCACAATACCTACGCTGGATGATTGGGCAAGCTCGTTCACGGCGCTTGCTAATCCGCCTCGTGTCAGATCACGCAAACAGTGCACGTTATCGGAAGTTTCAAGTACTTTCTGAGCTAAATTATTGAGCGGGGCGCTATCACTTAAAAGTTGCGTTTCTAACTCAAGTTCTTCACGTGCACACATGATTGCCATGCCATGTTGAGCTAAGTTGCCGCTGATAATTATGACATCGCCAGCTCGAGCAGCATTGGCCGAAGGAACCTTGTCCCCGACTATTCCTATTCCAGTTGTGGTGATGAATATCTGATCGGCAGCCCCGCGGTTGACGACTTTTGTGTCGGCGGCAATTAGCATAATGCCGGACTTTTCCGTTGCTTCGTGAAAAGACCTTATTATTTTCTCCAGGATACTAAGCGGCAGACCTTCTTCTAATATGAAAGATGCGGACAAGTAAAGTGGTTTGGCCCCACGCATGCAGAGATCATTGACGGTTCCATGAACAGCAAGTGAACCAATATCACCACCAGGAAAAAAGATAGGGTTTACAACATACGCATCGGTAGTAACCGCTATTTGAGAGCAGCCTTCAACGACGGCGGCGTCTTGAAGCTCATTTAGTATTGGGTTGCCCAATATAGGAAGGAATAAACTACTGGTCAAGGACGCGCTCATCTTACCGCCTGAGCCGTGTCCGAGGCGGATAGTGCCGGAACTATCCAGTGGCAGTCGGCAATTAAAAGAGGTAGTTACAGACTCAGACAATGTCTTGTTCTCCCATTGTTAAATGAATGGCATCCCACAACACATGCAATAAAACGGTATGACTTTCCTGGATGCGGTGAATGCTAAAACTCGGCACGGTAAGTACGTGATCGGCCAATTGGCTTACTCTGCCTCCATCCTTACCGGAAAAAGCAATAGTCATTAAGCCACAAGATTTGGCGGTTTTTAGACCGGCAACTAAGTTGGAAGACATACCGCTTGTTGTAATTACCAGCACCATGTCTTCTGGTTTCGCCAACTGAATTAACTGATGAGAAAAAATGCGGGAAAAGTCTTCATCGTTGGCGATGGCGGTAATTAAACTATGACCCTGATTGAGAGAAAGACAAGGAAGAGGCTTGCGTTTTTCAAAAATGGGATGCATGAATTCCACCATGAGATGCTCGGCATCACATGAACTGCCACCATTACCCATTACAAAAAGCCGGCCGCCTTTTTCAAAGCGCTCTGCCATTAAATGAGCCAATTCGGCGATTTTGTTTTGATTGGCTTCAAAAAAACCAGTTATTACTTCAGTGCTTTCCTCGGCCTTGCGCCTAATTGCTGACGCTATGTTAGGTTGAATAACTGTGGTCATTGAATTAACTCCTTATTTGGTCTGACCGATGCGACCATATTTATAGTAAGCGGCACAAGTTCCCTCGCTTGAAACCATTGTTGCGCCAAGCGGTGTTTCCGGAGTGCACATGTTGGCAAATGCCGGGCACTCATGCGGTTTTTTTAAGCCACGCAAGATTTGCCCGCTAATACAGACGGCAGGCTCTTCGGCAGAAATTGTCTCTAGCTGAAAAATACGTTCTGCATCAAAATCGGCATAGTCATAACTTAATTTGTAGCCACTTTTAGGGATTGAGCCCAGTCCGCGCCACATTCGATCGCTTACATCAAACACCTCTTCGACGATGCTTTGGGCAGCTATGTTTCCCTCTTTCTCGACTGCGCGCGCATATTGATTCTCGACTTTGTATTCTCCAGCTTCCAATTGCAGTACGCAGCGAAGAATTCCTTCTAAAAGATCCGTTGGCTCAAATCCGGTTATTACAATGGGGATTTTATAGTGATTACTAATTGTCTCGTACTGTTTCCAGCCCATTACCGAGCAGACATGTCCAGGTCCTAAAAATGCCTGCACACGATTGTCGACTGACTGCAATATGGAGGTAATTACTGGTGGCACAGTTACATGCGAAGTCAAAATAGAGAAATTGCCAAGCCCGAGTGTTTTGGCTTGCCGGACGGACATTGCATTGGCGGGGGCAGTTGTCTCGAATCCAACGGCAAAGAAAACAACTTGTTTGTCAGGATTGTTTTTGGCAATTGCTAGACAATCCAGTGGTGAATAGACAATGCGAACATCAAATCCTTGCGCTTTCACACCTAGTAGGTCATTTTGCGACCCGGGAACTCGCAGCATGTCTCCAAACGAACAGAAAATCACATCTTGTCTGGATGCAATCGCCACTGCTTTGTCAATTAATTCAAGGGGAGTAACGCAGACAGGGCAACCTGGTCCATGTAGTAGCTCAATTGTTTCCGGCAGCAAATCTTCTAAACCATATTGCAAAATCGAATGTGTTTGTCCGCCGCAAACTTCCATAATTGTCCAATTATGTTTGGTAGCTTTATGAATTCGTTGCGATAGCTGTTGAGCCAGGGTCGAATCTCTATATTCATCGAGGTATTTCATATTTCGTCCAGTTCACCGATGTCCTTGAGCACCTGAAGGGTGCTTTGCGCTTCTTGCTCGTTAATTACGCTTAGGGCAAAACCAACATGCACCAGAACATAATCGCCTGCCTTGGCGTGAGGAACATAAGCAAGACACGTGGCGCGCTTGACGCCGCCAAAATTTACTTTGGCCATATTTATATTGTCTTGCACATAAATGCTTTCAATTAATCCTGGTATAGCCAGACACATTAGCTTATCTCCATGCAAAGTGAATTGATTTGTGAGGCGGCCACAACAGCTTGTCCCAAGCTTAGCCCACCGTCATTAGCCGGCACTTGTCCGTGCCGGAAGATCTCAAAATCCAAACCCTGCAGGATTTTATTGGAAAGATTTATGAGTAATCTATTTTGGAATACACCTCCGGATAAGCCGACTTGATTAATACCAGATGTGTTTCTTATAGTTGAGCAGGTATCGCCTATGAGTTTGGCTATTGTAAGGTGAAAGCGATAGGAGATTTCAGATGTACTTGCACCGCAGAGTTGATCGGTGATTATCTGCGGCAGTATCTCATCTGTGTCAATCAAGTATGGAAAACTATCGGTTTTTAAAAAGTAGCGATACGGAAATATATTTCCTAAAGAAGTCCCACTTGAAAGAAAGTCCTGCCCGTATTTTTCCAGCTCAATAGCTGCTTGTCCTTCAAAGCTTGCGCTATGCCGAATGTTGAGTACGGCAGATGCCGCATCGAATAGTCTGCCCATGCTGGATGTTAAGGGCGAATTTATATTCTTTTGAATTTGACTCTGTGCAAAATGAACTGCTTGTTCTCCATGCTTTTGCCGGCAGATATTTAGAAATGTGCTTGCAGTCTCTGAATTGGTATTGAGGTGGGATAGAGCCATCCTCCAAGGATGGCGAATGGCTAGATTGCCTCCGGGCATGTGTTTTGGTTGAAGATGAGCGGCGCGCTTAAAATCGCTGAGGCTGCAAATGAGAAATTCACCACCCCAAAAGGTGGCATCGGTGCCATAGCCCAGCCCATCGAAGGCAACTCCAATTACCGGATCAACCAAATTGTTCTCCATCATGCAGCTTACTATATGTGCATGGTGATGCTGAACTTGTATGAGTGGGATGTTCAGTGCTTGATGAAGCTTGGCCGCATAGATAGTCGAGAGATAATCAGGATGCATATCTGATGCAATGATTTCCGGTGTAAAATCGAAGAGGTCCTTCATGCGCGCAAGAGCAGTTTGCATGTGTTCCAGCGTTTCGAGATTTTCCAAATCCCCGATATGCTGACTCAAGTAGGCACGGGAATCTTTGTAGAGACAAAATGTGTTTTTTAAATGCGCACCAACTGCCAGTATTTGTTTTTTAGTTTTAAAAGGCAGTGTAATTGCCTTTGGTGCAAATCCTCTTGAGCGGCGGACAAGTGCAGTTGCGCCTTCTACGACAGCTGCAACTGAATCGTCATATCGAGAAAGAATGCTGCGATTGTGTAGCAGGAAAGCATCGACGATAGAGGACAGTCTTTCAAGGGCGTCATCATTATCGATTGCAATTGGCTCGTCTGAAATATTGCCGCTTGTGCAAACAAGGGGACGTTTGAGCGATTGTATGAGCAAGTGATGAATTGGCGTATAAGGAAGCATGACGCCTAGATAAGCATTGCCGGGATTCAGATTTGTCAGCGACGAGTCTTTTAATTTCAGTAAAAGAACAATCGGTCTTTCAGGACTGGTCAGAAGTTTTAATTCACTGCTGTTTAGATGGCAATGTTTTTGGACCATTTCAATATCAGCCATCATTACGGCAAAGGGCTTTTCGGAACGTCGTTTGCGTTGGCGTAATATCTTAACTGCGTCAATATCGTGCGCATCGCAAAGGATATGAAAACCACCTAGTCCTTTGACAGCGAGAATTCCTGAATTAGTTAAAAGCCGGCAAGCTTGAGTAAGAGCTTCTCCGGCGTTAACTTCTGTGCCAACTTGTCCTGTCTGTTGAAAGGTTAGTTTAGGTCCGCACTCTGCACAAGCATTCGGTTGAGCATGAAATCGTCTGTCTTTTGGATCTAGGTATTCCCGAAGACATGATTGACACATGCCAAAATGGGACATTGTTGTGTAGGGACGATCATAAGGTAAGCGTTCAATTATCGTAAAACGCGGGCCGCAATTGGTGCAATTGATAAAAGGATACTGATAACGCCTGTTGTTTGAGTCAAATAGTTCCTGCAGACAATCATCACAGGTCGCCATGTCCGGTGAGATAGCTTTCTGAGTGGTTTCTTCTAAACTGGATTTGTTGATTTCGAATTCAAGCGCACATACAAGCGCCGGAATATTCAGCGCTTGGATATCTTCAATGACCGACATGGGCGGATTTAGTCGACTTAGCTTATGCAAAAACAGGTCGATCTTGGCAGCCGGTCCCTGGACTTCGATGTCGAGAAGCCCACCAACATTGCGTACAAAGCCCTTAAGGTCATGTTGGCAAGCAAGATTGTAAACAAAAGGACGAAAGCCCACACCCTGGACAATGCCTGAGACCGAGATGCGCTTGCGTATTTCTTGATTTGTTTGAGTGACTGTTGTCATTTGCCGGCAATTGAAGGGTTTGCCTAAGGACATTTATTGTTCACTTCCAGTAAACTTTTGTCTTGAATTTCTTGTTATGGCGCGAAATTTTTAAGGACGGCAAAATGGCAATTGAAGTGAACGTAGCTAAGACCGATTGGCAAGAACTCTATAAGAGTAGGTTGACCAGCGTTGAAAACGCCGTAAAAAAGATTAGGTCCGGCAATAGCGTCTATATTCACTCGAATGCTGCCGCTCCGTTAGGACTCATTGATGCAATGGTGGCACGGGCGGACGAGCTAAGTAATGTGGAAATTTATCATTTGCTCACTCTTGGTCAAGCAGATTACTCATTGCCCAAATTTGCCAAGTCCTTTAAGGCACATGCGCTTTTCATCGGTCCCAATGTTAGAGAAGCGGTGAACTCAGGCATTGCAGACTATACTCCAGTATTTCTCTCGGAAATTCCGGCGCTCTTTCTTACTAGAACTTTGCCGGTAGATGTTTGCCTTCTGCAAGTGTCGCCGCCGGATAGCCATGGCTATGTAAGCTATGGCGTATCTGTTGATTGCACAATTGCTGCGCGCAAGAGCGCCAAAGTTGTAATTGCAGAAGTCAACAAACAAATGCCCCGAACTCTGGGCAGATCATTTTTGCACACAAGTAGAATCGATCACATTGTGGAAGTAGATAGACCACTGCCTGAACTTTCTGTTGAACCAATTACGGAGGTAGAAGAAAATATAGGCAAATATGTGGCTTCTCTGGTTGATGACGAAGCCACCTTGCAGTTGGGAATAGGAGCTATTCCCAATGCTGTTCTTAAGTACTTGCATGACAAGAAAAATCTGGGCGTGCACAGTGAAATGGTGTCCGATGGCATTCTTGATCTATTGGATGCAGGTGTAATTACAAATGATGCCAAAACGGTTTTGCCTGGAAAAACGGCAGTGTCATTCGCTATGGGAACCAAGCGTCTTTACGATTACCTGGATAATAATCCATCGGTGGAATTTCAAACTAGCGATTATATAAATGATCCATTCATCATTGCTCAGAACAGTAAAATGACCTCGATCAATTCGGCGCTTCAGGTGGATTTGACTGGACAAGTAAGTGCCGATTCCATTGGTACGAATCTATACTCCGGATTTGGCGGGCAAGTGGATTTTGTTCGCGGTGCGGCTCGCTCCAAAGGGGGTAAGGCTATTATTGCTTTACCATCGACAGCTAAAAATGGATCTGTATCTAGGATTACTACGTATTTAACCAAGGGAAGCGGTGTTGTTACTTCACGGGCAGATGTTCATTACATAGTCACGGAATTTGGTGTTGCAGAACTTCATGGCAAAAACCTTCGCGATAGAGCTAAAGCATTAATAGCCATCGCTCATCCAGAGCACCGTGAGGCATTGAAAAAGGAAGCCTCTCAGCTAAGTTGGTTGAATGGTTCTCTAACTTAAGGTTTTATCGCAAAATGAAGATCACTCGCGCATGTTCTGCGTGGGTTAACTTCATTCTGAAGAATGATGCTTAATCATTCTGCCTGGTCATGCAAAAAAGACGTAAATCTTCCAAAATGAGTGTATATGAATAGGATGGGGTGAGCTATGAGGGCAAGACATGACGTTTACGGATCGAAAGCAAGCGGGGCAACAATTGGCGGTCAAGCTTAAAGATTTTCTAGAAGCACAGGGTCTACTTAATAACGGTAATGTAGTGGTAGTTGGTCTGCCTAGAGGTGGCGTGCCAGTGGCCCTAGAAATCAGCCGACTATTAGGCACACCTGTGGAAGTTCTGGTCTCTAAAAAGCTTCCTTATCCTAATCAGCCCGAGTGTGCCATTGGTGCCGTCTCATCTGATGGAGTTGTGGTTTTAAATCCCTCAGTCCCGCGGACTGAGCAATGGAATGTTTACATAGAAGATGAAAGACGACAATTACTAAGCAAAACAAGGCAAATCGAAAGCGAGTTCTATACGCTTGCAGAGCGCCAGCCGGCATCTTTTGAAGGGAAGACAGTCATTTTAGTGGATGACGGTATTGCCACTGGTATGACCGCGTTGGCTGCCGTTGAAACTGCTCGCAAGCGTGGCGCGAAAAAGGTGATTTTGGCAACTCCGGTTATCAGTCAGGAAGGCTATAGTGAATTATCTATGTGCTGTACTGTGATTGCCGTTAGCGTACCGCTAGAATTTCAAGCGGTGGGTCTGCACTATGCCAACTTTATGCAAACCACTAATGATGAGGTGGTCATGGCATTGAAGGGAAGTGCTCAATTTAAATCAAACGGTCATTTGGCAAAAAATTGATTAGGCGTTTTGTTGATACTCATCTTCCTCTGATACCACATGGAACCTGAAGTTAGTGGAATCGGCATTGCCGCAGCGTGGTGAGCCGGAAGCTATGTCAAACCATGTTTGATAGTGAATTGGAACAATGAGCCTTCACCGGGTACACTTTGGCACCAAATTCGTCCGTTGTGTCTTTCAACAATTTTGCGACACAGGTAAAGTCCAAGACCCGTACTTGCATAGTAGCGTCCACTGCCGGCAGCTTGCCAGAATCGTTGGAAAAGTTTAGGTTGATCTTCTAGAGAAATACCTTTACCTGTGTCCTTAACCCCAATAAGAGTTTCTTCTTCTGACTGCTCCATGTAAATAGTAATTGCTCCACCTGATGAAGTGTATTTGAGGGCATTGTCGAGTAGGTTTTGAACGACTCTTCGAATTTCTTCCTCATCGCAGCGTACAGGTCTGGACTTTTCAGGCAAGACAATTGTCAGTTCAATCGATTGAGCTTGTGCAAGTGGTCTTAATTCTGCTGCTAAATGATTTATCGTTCCTGACAAATCCGCCGGTGCGATATTCAATTCCTTAGCGCCCGAATCGTAACGGTATACATCGAGTAATGTTAAGACCAGGTTGTACAGAGAGGAATTGCTGTCGTGAATTGTCTGCAATATATGGGATTGTTCATCAGACACCGGTCCGAAGTCTCCATCCATCAATAGCTTTACCGCACGATTAGCTGCCAGTATTGGCGTCTTTAAATCGTGCGTCAACGTAGCTACAAAATCTTCTCGTTGCTGTTGTAGCATCATGCGATCACTGGCGTTGGTAAATTTTGCGACAAGTCCTATTGTTTTGCCGGAATTATCCTTTACCGGCCAAACAGCCCAATCAAAATGAACCGGCAGTGACTGTTTTATTGAATTGAAGTTAAGTGGATCTGCCATTATCTCAAAAGCTTGCCCTGTGGAAAGAACGCGCTCAAAAATGTCCCTTGGAAGACCAGGGGCAAATTCAGACAGGTGTTGTCCCATAATAGTTATTCCATCGCCGATACCGGCCATTTCAAGAAATTTTTGATTTGACTCCAGGCATATTAGATCTTCTCCTAATCGCACAATGCCGATAGGAGCATTTTCCAAAATACTTTTTGTCACCTTCTTTTCAGTATGCAATTCATTCAAAGTGCTCATGTGGGCTCTAATGGCGCTTTCTTTAGCCTGAATGTATGTTTCAATGGCAATGCCCATATCAAAAAAAACAATTTTTCTAAAAGCCGAAAGCAACAACCGGATCTTTTCCGGATCGTCTGCCAGACGCTCGAACACGACATTTGAGAGCCACTGCATGATGCGGTTGTAGGCTCCCAAATACCACTTCGGATCTAAGTCAATGCGGTAGTGAGTCGTGCCTACTCGGAAGCGGTCCTTGACGTAATCCTCGTTGTAATTTCCCTTAGTCAGTCTCTCAAAATAGCTATATTGAGCGGATTTTGCTCTGTTTAGTATTTCCTCGTCCGGAAAAAAACTTGCGGTTTCTGAAAAGGAAAGAAAGTGCCGGTACATGTCATCGATGAGTTCTTTGATGTGTCCTGAGACATACTTGTCCAGTTCCGCGAGTATTTCCTCGTCTTGGGAACTAAACTCAAGCCAGCGTTTGCGCAGTTCTATTTCTTCTTTGGACAGGATATTGGTACGGTCGTCATTAGGTGTTTCAGTCATTGTTGGTTCCAGACTTGCCGGTAGTTCAGCGCATAGTGCATGATATTTGTCATTTGCACCAAAGCATATCTATAATAAACAAAATTTTGTAGTAATCGACAGTATTGGGGACCGACATGGTTGACAACGAATGTGCGCAAAAAATCAAAATTCTGTTGGTTGAGGATCACCAACTCACTCGCATCGGAATTAAGACCGTACTGGGACGCACAGAGGATTTGATGGTCATAGCCGAAGCAGCTAATGGAGAAGAAGCGGTCGCAGCCTACCAATCAGCTAAGCCGGATGTCGTGCTCATGGATGTCGGTATGCCAATTATGGATGGCATTCAAGCTTCGAAAACAATCTTACAGAGTAATTCTGCGGCCAAGATAATAATGCTCACTTCTCATGACAATGAGCAAGATATTGTTGCTTCGCTTGCTGCCGGTGCCGGCGGTTATTGCCTCAAGGATGTAGAACCGGATCGTCTATACGCAGCTATTCGAAGTGTTTTTGCAGGAGACATTTGGCTGGATGCCGCCATTGCTGCTAAGGTGCTTAAGCAGCAGACCGCTCGTACGACAACGCAGGAAAGCCAGTGGGAATTTACCAAGAAGGAAGCACCCAATACTGCAGTAGAATCTCGTCAGGCGCTAGGGGCTTCTTTGCCCGAGCCGCTTTCGCGGAGGGAACTTGAAGTCTTGAACCTTATTGTCGAGGGTCTATCTAACCAAGAAATTGCCGATCGGCTGATAATTTCGTTGCCCACGGCAAAGACCCACGTACGTAATATTTTAAATAAACTGGCAGTCGACGACCGCACCCAGGCAGCGGTCCAAGCAATGCGGCGCGGATTGGTTTAATAAATTCAGAAGGGATACCCGACTCAGCATTTCGGCCGAGGTTGGTGCAACCAGCCTGTGTCATGCTTATTGCGTAAGCTACAGGAAAGTTGAGGGACCGATGAAAGTTTTGATTGCTGTCGATGACGATGCTTTTGGTGCTGCCATTGCCGACTACGTGAAAAATCATCAATGGCCGCCACGTACCGAATTCAAGGTCGTAAATGTTTTAGAACCGATATTGCTGGATGACAGTCGTGAGATAACTTTTCTTCCTCTTCTGGAGTGCGATGTTGAATTGATTAGGCGTCAAGCAAAAGCCCTTGTTAGGCATGTAGCCTTAAGAATGCGTACTGCCCTGAAAACGACTCATATTGAGGAGGTTGTTTTGGAAGGGCATCCCAAGGAGGAAATTTTGAAATTAGCCAAAGAGTGGCCTGCCGACATGATCTTTGTCGGCTCTCACGGTCGCCGTGGCATAAGCCAATTTATTTTGGGCAGCGTATCCACAGCAATTCTACAAAATGCATTGTGCACAGTTACAGTTGTGCGCTTGCCTGAAGTAAACAAAGCAAAGAAAGTAAAAGTTGCGAAAAAGCGCGAGGAAATGTTGATATGAAAGTGATAGTGGCAATTGATGATTCACCTTACTCGAAGCATGTTGTTGATACAGTAGTTAGGCGTCACTGGCTTCCAGATACGCAGTTTAAGGTATTAACCGTAATAGAGTCCCTATATATCGGGGATGAAGACGATACTTTAAAAGAACAGCTAATAAATTTGCGTGCTCGCCGACATGAGCATCTGAGCGAACTATGCGCGCAGATAAGGGATCGTCTTGAAGAACATATTCCGACTGCAAAGGCCCATTTTGAAATTAGAGAAGGTGATCCAAAAGTAGAAATTATCGAGGCTGCAATAGATTGGCCGGCGGATCAAATCTTAGTTGGAGCACATGGACGTAATATCTGTCCTCACTTCCTATTAGGCAGTGTTTCTCGAACAATTGCAGCACACGCACCGTGCTCCGTGGAAATTGTGCGAGCCAAAACAGGGGCTATAACTAAGTCTTCTCACAAGTCGAGTCATGAACACTCATCTAAAGTAAGAAAGTAAGTAATTTGTTTAGTTGTTGTCCGTCTTGCGAACAACGGTGACCGTGCATTTCGCATTGCTAACTATCGCATTAGACACACTTCCCAACAAGAACAATCCCAACCCGGATCGCCCGTGCGAACCCACAATTATTTGATCGGCTCCCCAGCCTCGCGCAACGTTGAGTATGCGTTCGGCCGCATGACCATTGAGGATTTCTTGTTCTACTATTACATCCTTGAGGGTCTTTTCGATAGTTTCTACAACCTTTTGGCTAATTTGCCTGCCCATCTGATAGCGGTTTTCGAGGAAATCATCCATCATTTGCGAAGAATGCATTTCCGATTCCAGCGGCCAGTCAATCACATGCAAAATACGAAATTCAGTCTTGGCAGGCCAGCCCTGACAAATTACGAAATCGGCAATTTCGTCTGCAAACATTGCGTCATCTACTGCAATTAATACTTTCATTTTTCTTTCCGGTAACCGTCATGAAAACAATTGTATCGCAAGTATAGTAACCAATAATCGGCCGAAGGATGGAGGCTCACACTGTGAAGAAATGCAATTATGGGCTTATTAATGGAAGCCAGCGATTGGTTCAGCTCGAAATGGTCCAAAGGAGATACGAACATGGCAAGAATCTTGATTGGCTTGGAAGATAGGATGTTGGCTCCAGGCATTGAGGAATACCTTATACAACACAGCTACCCTGCCGGTACAGAGATTAAGCTTTTGCACGCCATCGAGGCTGAAGAAGCCGTTTACGCATGGCCAAGTGATCAATATAGGAAAGATGCCGAAGAGCTTGTTTGTAGTATGACGGAGCGCTTGAAGCAAAGATTCCCTGAATTTGATGTGGTAGGCGAAATCGTTGAAGGTTATGCCAAAGAAAAAATTGTTGAAATTGCTAAGGCATGGGGTGCTGATCTTATTGTTGTTGGCACGCATGGCAAGCAGGGATTGAACAAGTTCATTTTGGGCAGTGTCTCCATGGAGGTCTTGTCACATGCCCCTTGTTCGATAGTAGTTCTGCGCTATCCTGTCGCAAGTACTTCTGGTAAAGCTGATAGACAAGACAAGGTTACAGCGTTCAAGTAGACGGATCGCTAGGGCGAAGTCCATATCCTAGTATCATTCCTCAGAATGATACTTAAATGGCGATGCAGGTTTATCTTAGTTACTAGGAGAATCCCAATCTTGGGAGCAAGCAAGTTGAAGTCCAACGCCCCCTAGCTTGCAAGACACCAGATAGCTGGTGTCTTTTCTCTTGAACTGTATTTTGCTCTTGCCTGCGGGTGCGCAGGGGATGCACGTTTAGCAGGATCTCAAATGATTAAAGCAAAAATCAACGAGCCCTGTGGGAGGCTCGTTGACATGCGGCGTACGGAAAACCTTAGAATTGCTATATTTCTATTGTGGCTTTGAAGAGGCAAAAATACATTGTCCCTAGGAATGATTTAGCGGCTCATCCTTTTGGTTGATCAGCATTAGAAGGACAAAGAAAGCAATTATACTTGCTTGTAATGGACACTCACCATGTGGGTTGCACAAGTGTTGCATGGATCATAAGCTCGAACCAGCGTTTCAAGATTAGACTGGATATTTGCCTCATTGCCTGAAATAGAGGAATTAACTACTTCGCGTATATCCGCTTCGATACGGTGGCTGTTTTGAGCAGAGGGAGTCACCATATCCGCCTTTTGAATTTTGCCGGACTCGTCGATTTCATAATAGTGGTATAACGTGCCGCGTGGACATTCGACGGCGCCGACTGCTTTTCCGGCTTTGCCCTCAGCACGTCTTATATGGCAGTCGCTATCTAATTCGCCTGGCTTGGCCAATAACTTTTCTATGATTTGCTTGGAGCGCTCAATGGCTTCGACAATTTCAATTGCCTGGGCAAGGTTATTCCAAACAGTATTGGTATCACCCTTGGAC
>JAKFVJ010000348.1 GCA_021732245.1 Candidatus Obscuribacterales bacterium
GAACCCTATTATAAGAGAGAAGCCTTCGTAGTGGCAGATAAGTTGACTCACCCAAATAGGAACAATTAAAGGATAATAGGCGTCGACAAACCTACTCTTAATTCTGTTTAGCAGAGTTGTTTTCAAGGAGTGGTATCAAAAGATATCCGATAAGCATCAAACAGTAGTCGACTATATCTTGAATAGGAAAAGATTCTAGGAGGATGGTTCATATGATTCAAAGCGGAAGAATTGCGTATCTACTTACAACGAGCACATTAATTATCAATATGATGTTGCCTGCGGTTGCAGCCAATACACAGTTGTACGGTGGTACAAGCAGAAACACCACGCAGTCAAGTGCTACGAAGAAGTTTTTCCAAGCACATCCAAAAGTACGTAGCGCCACAGTGGGTGCCGGTGTCGGTGTCGCCGCAGGCGCAGTTACCGGACTGGTAACAGGCAAGGGTGTTGGTCGCGGAGCGCTTATTGGAGCTGGTGCAGGTGCTGGAGTCGGCGCAATTAATTCCAGTGAAACTTTGAAGCGTCATCCAATAGTAAAGACCGTAGCAACTGGTACAGTAGCCGGCTTAGGCTTGGGTTTGGCATCTAGCCGTGGTTACAATAAATCCAAGAAGGTTGGACAACTGACGGCAGCTGGTGCCGCTGTCGGTCTAGGCGCAGCACTCTTGAAAGATAAACTCAGGTAATGAAACATAGGGATCACGGACTTTCGGTAGCACAGACTCAAGAATTTGACCTCGTTGTTATTGGGGGCGGCATCGCTGGAGCGGGAATCGCACAGGATGCCGCTTCTCGTGGACTTTCGGTGGTCATAATTGAGAAGGAAGATTTTGCCTCCGGCACTTCTTCTAAAACTACAAAACTCATTCATGGCGGGCTTAGATACTTGGAGCAATTGCACTTCAAGTTGACACGAGAGCTTTGTCAGGAAAGAGAGTTGTTAGAACAGTTGGCACCACATATGGTGCGCGATTTCAACTTTGTGTTGCCGACAGGACGCAGAAACTGGTTTTTCGGATTGAAGGCGCGACTGGGGTTGACCATTTACGATATTGTTTCTTGGTCGGCAACTCATCAAAGACATGAAGTCTTATCGCAGGATGAAACTCTCCAGGTGGCACCATCGCTATCCAATAAAATGGTCTCCGGTGGTTTGCGTTTCCATGACGCTATTACAGACGATTCACGACTTGTTGTTGAAGTAATTAAATCCGCCTGTCATTTAGGTGCCACCGCAGTTAATTACACCGAAGCAAAAGGTTTTGTTATCGAAAACGGCCGTCTGGTCGGGGTTAATTGTCGTGATCGTTTGAACGGCACGGAATTTGTAATTAAAGGACAATCGTTTGTAAATGCGACAGGTGTCTGGGTCGATCAAGTATTTAAAATGCTGGATCGTAACTGGGGCAAGCATGTGGCACCTTCCAAAGGAATACATATTATTGTTCCTAATTCCGCTTTTGAAACAAGCACCGCATTATTCTTGCCGACAACTGACGGCAGATATGTCTTTGTTATTCCTTGGCAAAGAGCATTGATGATCGGCACAACCGATCACCCGTATCATGGTGAACTGGAAAACCCAATTCCAGCAGGTGATGAAATAGATTACTTGTTGTCTGTCGTCAATGAATATACGGATTCACATAAGTTGAGTCGCAAAGATATTACCGGCTCATTTGCCGGACTGCGACCGCTTGTTGAAGATCCGCTGCATGATGAAGATTCATCGGGTGCTTCGCGCGAACATCGTATCTTCGATGGTCCGTATGGAGTTATTGGTTTAACAGGCGGCAAGTTGACCAATTACCGTCTAATGGCCAAACAAGTTGTGGACAAAGCTCTTCTGAAATTGCCTGAAGATGAGCAAGATCATGTGGGCAAATCCAGAACGCAAACAATCATGTTGGGCGGCTGGCTTGATAAACAAGATTTCCTTACAGCGTCTGCGGCAATTTCTGCACGCGCGCGTAAAATGAAACTGGAGCCTGCGGCAATTGATCATTTAGTATCGAGCTATGGAGCGGATGCGCAAAGAGTACTCGACTACTTAGAAGCAGATCCGCAACTGTCTGAAAGAATCTGTCCGGACTTTCCGCCATTAATGGCTGAAGTAAAATTCTGCGTCGAACACGAAATGGCCGTCTCGCTTGAAGATATGTTGTTCAGACGCTTAAGACTAGGTCTTGTGCATCAGCGTCAATGCATGGAAGCAGCTCCACGTGTCGCTAAGCTTATGGCGCAATTGCTCAATTGGGACACGGTACGTATGGATCATGAACTCAAAGCAGTCGATTCATTGCTGGATGAGCATTTGAAATTAGTTTGCGTACCGGCTTAACGATGCCTTCGAAGTTGAAAGTGTTAGTTACAGGACCAATTACTGAAGAAGCTGCAAAAAAGCTTTCCTCTTTTGCAGAGACTGATTTCTATCGCAGTGAAAACAAACTAGAAGGTCAGGAGCTCATACAAAGACTGCAAGGCTGCGATGCGGTTGTCTGCCAATTATCCGGGCCAATAACAAAGAATGTAATTGATAACAATCCGAATCTTAAGCTATTAGCGAACGTCGCGGTTGGTTATGACAATATCGACGTCGAGGAAGCAACAAAGAAAGAAATTCTTGTTCTAAATACGCCTGGAGTTTTAGACGACGCAACAGCCGACATTGCCTTTGCCTTGTTAATCTCAACTGCAAGACGAATTGTAGAGGCTGACAAATTTGTTAGATCCGGCAAATGGGAAGGCTTTCGTCTTGATCTGATGTTGGGGGAAGACCTTGCCGGCAAGACAGTCGGCATTATTGGACTTGGCCGCATTGGACAAGCTTTTGCTCGCAGATGCTTGGGCTTTGGCATGAAAGTCATATACAGCCAGAGAAATAGAGCCGATGCGAGAATCGAATCGGATTTGAAAGCCATTCATGTCAGTCTTGATGAGTTATTGTCGCGTTCGGACTTCATAAGTATCCACTGTCCACTGACAAAAGAAACTACGCATCTGATTGATGAGCGTGCCTTGTCTTTAGTGAAGCCGACTTGCATTTTAGTCAATACGTCACGTGGACCTGTTGTCGACAACAACGCCCTTATTGCCGCGTTGAAGAACGGCAAACTCTATGGTGCAGGACTTGATGTTTATGAACACGAACCCGATGTTCCCGCCGAACTCATAGCAATGGATAATGTCACTCTGCTGCCTCATATCGGTAGTGCAACTGAAGACACACGTAAGAAGATGTCGGAATTAGCCGTCGACGGACTTATCTCGGCATTTTCAGGAACGCAGCCGTCAAACGTCGTGAACAAGACAACATGGGACGCCTTTTGCAGACGAATTAGTTCGCTTACGTCAACTAAGTAGAACTTTCTTCTTTGCGATATTTGGCCATGAATAAGGCAATGCCTGCTATGGCAATTACAAGGGTGATTATCGAAGCAATTACCGGCACCTGTATGCCGAATTTCATTATGCTGTCGGTACGCAATAGTTCGATAGGTAGCCTACCTATTGAATAGAGCGCAAGGTAAACCATAAAAGTTACACCCGGATACTTCTTAAGTTTTTCGCCAAGATAGAAATATAGAAGTAGAAAAATCAGTAGATCCCAGACTGACTCATAGAGAAAAGCTGGATGGAAATATGATTCGTTTTGATACTTCGCTGGTCGCATTTCTTCCGGAATGTACAGTCTAAATGGAAATGACGGATCAACCGGACCACCGAAACATTCGTTGTTGAAGAAATTGCCCCAACGTCCAATTGCTTGCCCAAGTGATACCACTATGCCGCCTATATCAAGGGCTTTTAAAAAGGGAATCTTATTGAAGCGGCAATATGCATATGCCGTTAATACGCAACCAATCATGCCGCCATGAATGGAAAGCCCACCTTGCCAGGTAGCTAAGATATTTTCCGGATGTAAAGCAAAAGTCGGCCATTCAAGGGCAACGAAGTAAAGTCGTCCGCCGACAATGCCGCCAATAAAGGAAACCAAAATTGTATTGACCAGCTTATCCGGGTCAATTGAATAACCCTTGGCCAGTCTATGGGCAAAGTAAGTAGCCGCAATGAAGCCCAGAGCAATCATTACGCCGTACCAGCGAATGACTAAAGGACCTAAGGTAAATATTATCGAGCCAGGCGATTGCATAAGGTGACAATTCTAACATTTACAAGAGGTCCACAAGCGACTACACTTACCCTGAAGCGAAGTAAGAGCGGCGACGAGCCGGTCGCAGCGTAGCGAACCTAGAATGCTGGCAAGCTTAGCGAAGGCGAGGCTAGCGAGCCGGAGCGTTATATATATGCCAAAATTGAAATCACGTTGGGTCTGCCAAGAGTGTGGGTTTGCGTCGTCCGGGTTTCTCGGGCGTTGCACCGAGTGTGGCGCTTGGAGTTCCCTTGTAGAAGAAATTTCAACAGAGTCAACAGGCAAAGGTCGACTGAAAGAATCGTCGAAAGTAGAGAGCAAGCCAATCACACTTGATTTTGTTCAGCCTGCTGATGAGGCGAGATTTCCATCGGGGCTTAAGCAGGTTGATGAAGTTCTCGGTGGCGGTGTTGTTGCCGGTTCCGTAATTCTTTTAGCAGGCGATCCAGGCATTGGTAAATCAACAATGCTTTTGCAAATGGCTAGATTAATGGCCAAGCGCGGACGCGTATTGTACGTGTCCGCAGAAGAGTCAGCACAACAAGTAAGACTAAGAGCTGCTCGCATCGGGCGCAGCTTCACCGGTGAAGATGAAGAAGTCGATGTTCTAATTACGTCCGAGCAAAACTTGGATTCAATTGAGCGTTACATAATTGAGAGCAAACCGGATTTGGTTGTAATCGATAGTATTCAATCTATTTATCATCCAGATATTAGTTCTGCTCCGGGATCTGTCGGGCAAGTCCGCGAATGCGCAGGAGTTTTGCAAGTACTAGCAAAGTCACGCGGTATTTCTATGATCATTGTTGGTCACGTTACAAAAGACGGATCAATTGCCGGACCACGCGTGCTTGAACATATTGTTGATGTTGTCCTTCAATTCGAAGGTGAGCGTCATGGACAACTTAGAATTTTGCGTGCTGTAAAAAACAGATTTGGCTCAACGGCAGAAGTGGCAATCTTCTCTATGAAGGAAGAAGGGCTAAAGGAAGTTGATAATCCAAGCGCTATATTCCTCGCTGATAGGCTGAAGCGCCTTGGTCACAAGCAAGCCGCATCCGGTACAGCAATTGTTGCAACCGGAGAAGGCACCCGAACATTGCTTCTGGAAGTACAAGCACTTGTTGGCACATCTGCTTATCCAAGTCCAAGACGTGTAGCAAACGGTTTCGATTTGAGTCGAGTTTTGCAAATATTGGCGGTGCTGGAAAAGAAAGCTGGACTTTCGCTCGCGCGTGAAGATGTTTATGTAAACGTGGTTGGTGGATTTGAATTTTCCGATCCCGCAGGTGACTTAGGCGTGGCACTGGCTGTTGCAACATCTTCTCTGGATCGCTCTGTTGATCCCGGATTGGTTGTTATTGGTGAACTTGGACTATCGGGCGAACTAAGACCGGTGGCCGCCATTGATCGTCGCCTCAAAGAATGCCAACGCATGGGCTTTACCAAAGCTATTGTCTCAGCCGGCAACGAGCTGACAGGCTTTAAGAAGTCTGGATTGGAAGTAATCACTGTCGAATACTTAAGCGAAGCTCTCGAGGCTGCCATGCCGGGCTTTAAGACTTCCCGCCGCAAATCCCCCGCTCAAGACATGTCCCCTCAGCCTAAGCCAGACCCGACTTTCCAAGCTGTGTAGTGTAGGGGCGCATTGCATGCGCCCTTCTGTGGCTGCTGCCTCCAGCTAAATTTACCCGCTAAAATGTAGAATTAGATACGGCAAGCCCTTTTAATGTAGGTGTTGGATTGGCAAGGAAGAGCGCAGGCTCTGAAGAGCCCAGCCGCGAGAAGAAATTAAGTGACGAGTTGGAACGGCAGCTTGCCTCCCTTCCGGACACTCCTGGCGTATACCTATTTAAGGACGAAGACCAGGAGATTGTATATATAGGTAAGGCATTGAGCCTCAGATCGCGTGTTAAGTCCTATTGGAATAGCACCGGCTGGCGCGAGCGCCCGAAGCTTTTAGTTATGATGCCGAAAATAGTGTGCATCGAAACTATTTTGACCAATTCCGAAAAGGAAGCGCTAATACTTGAATCCACTTTGGTGAGGCGTCATAGACCGCGTTACAATGTGGCGCTCAAAGATGATAAACGTTATCCGTGGCTGGCTATAACTTATGATGAACCTTTTCCGCGCTTGATCATGGTGCGTGAGCCGTCAAAATTTCGCAAGACAAATCCTAAAGCGAAAGTGTTTGGTCCATATGTAGAAGCAGGTTTGATGTGGCAGACTGTACGGATTTTGCGCAAGGTTTTCCCAATGCGTCAAAAGAGAAAACCGCCCTTTAAAGATCGTCCGTGCATGAATTATCATATCGGTCTTTGTTTAGCTCCTTGCCAGAAGCTAGTCGGTGAAATTGAATACGACGTCATGGTTGGTCAAGTAGAGATGTTTTTGGCCGGACGCCAAAATGAGGTTCTAGATCTGATGAAGAAAGCAATGGCCGCCGCTTCAAAAGAGCTTGAATACGAAAAGGCCGCGAAGATTCGCAATCGTATTCGTGCATTAGAAACAGTAGTGGAGAGACAACAAGTATTTGTTGCTGACAAAAAACTCAGCCAAGATGTTCTTGCCGAGGCTCATACTGAAAAAACTGTAGCGATTTGCTTGCTCCGCGTTAGGGAAGGCATGCTGGTTGCTTCTGACACGTATACTTTGCCACTTGTGGAAAAAACGAGTGCCCAAGAAGCATTTCAGAGTTTCGTTGACCAGTATTACACGGCATGTGAAGATGTTGCAGTGCCGAAAGAGGTTTTGGTAAGCCTTGATCTCGAGGATACTGAAGCGCTGACGGAAATGCTTACCGGTAAAGCTAAAAGAAACGTCAAAGTAGTTACACCGAAAAAAGGCCGCAAGTCGGAATTAATTGATCTTGCTGCTAAGAATGCGCAATCGCATTTGATGCAAATGCTGGAAGAAGAGACGCATGAAGATCAAAAGACTGCGCTTTTATTGTCCAATCTGAAGGAAGAACTCAATTTAAGTAAGATGCCTCGCCGCATTGAGTGTTTCGATATTTCAAATATTCAAGGTGTGGATAACGTTGCTTCCATGGTTGTTTTTCAAAACGCGCAAAGCAAAAAATCAGACTACCGCACTTTTAAAATCCAAGGAGTAGAAGGTGAAGCTAACGACTTTGCTTCAATGAAAGAAGTCGTGGGCAGGCGGTATAAGCGCATCACTGAAGAAGGCAAATCAATGCCTGATCTCATCATTATCGATGGTGGCAAAGGGCAACTTGGCGCGGCACGCGAAGCGCTGACAGAACTCGGTATCAATGAAATTGATATAGTTGGTCTCGCTAAGAAGCAAGAAGAAGTATATTTGCCTGGTAAATCAGATCCGGTGCTGTTGCCGCGCAGAGGCGAAGCATTGCACTTGCTGCAACGTGTGCGAGATGAAGCACACAGATTCGCCGTTACTTTTCACCGTAAACGCCGAGCAAAAAGATCATTGGTTTCCGGAATGGACGATTTACCAGGTGTCGGACCTCAGCGCAGAAAAATGCTACTGGATCACTTTGGTTCGTTCGATAAAATAAAACAAGCAACTGTTGTGGAGTTGGCAGAAGTTCCTGGAGTTTCTGCCAAACTGGCAGCCAGTATTCATGTCGAACTCCACAAAGCTGACGCTTAAGATAAGGACTTATTTTTTCGCCGGATTGAAAATGTCTTCCGCTTCGAGATGATCGGTGCCGCCTTTTATTAGTTTTCGACCAAAACCTACGATAGTATGGTCGCGGCGAACTTCATGAATTCCTTCGTTGTCGATTACTACTCGTGAACCATCTTTGTTGACCAAAATTTGATCGCCCGAAACGTTGTCTTTGATGTATAGGGCACCATTGCTTAACCGATACATTTCCATAGGTGAGTCAGGTGGCGCTATATTTTCACTGTCTCCGGGCACGGCGATCTGATTGCCGGCTTTGTCCTTGAGTCCAATGATTTTGCCGCCTTTTCTGCCGACATGAAGCGAGTCTCCATTTTTCATGTCGAGTCGCTCGGAGAGCTCGGCATATCTATACAATTTGTCGCCGGTACCCAGATCTAGTACTTCCGCTTTTTCTAAGCGTCCTTGTTTGTCCTCGATAGTGTGTACGGCATCACTCAATCTTTTGCCGGCTTCGTCTGCGCCCGGCTTGATTGCTTCTTTTACTTGAACGTTTTCCAAATTATTCATGGTGCTATCTCCTTTTGAGACCAGCCCCCTGAGTCTTGTTTGAATCTATACAGGACTGCCAGTTCCTGGACGTGGAAGAAGCTCCCCGTTTTGAGATAAAATAAGCCCTGGTCCCTACCTTATATATGTAGTGGGGCGGTAATTGAGGCGTTTATGCTTGACTTCTTTCGGCGGAACTATAAAGCCATTATTTGGTTGATGATTATTTGTTTCCTTGGGACACTCCTCCCTTCCGTGTTTATGCTTGGCCGCTAGACGATGGACTCGAAACAACCACTAGCAGAGCGTATGCGACCTGCCGACCTTGATGAATTTGTCGGGCAGGACAGGCTTTTAGCCGAAGGCGGACTTTTGCGGCAGATGGTGGAAGGTGATCAGCTTTCTTCCTTTATCCTTTGGGGTCCGCCCGGTACAGGCAAGACAACGCTGGCTAGAATTATCGCCAACAAGACAAACAGCAAATGGGTGTCTTTCTCGGCTGTTATTGCCGGCATTAAAGAAATAAAAGCGCTTATGGCTGAAGCCGAAGTTTTCATGAACTTTGAAAAGCGGCGGACGGTTTTGTTTGTTGATGAAATCCATCGTTTCAATAAGGCTCAGCAAGACGCATTTCTGCCATATGTAGAAAACGGCACAATTGTTTTGATTGGTGCAACAACAGAGAATCCTTCTTTTGAAATCAATTCAGCTTTGCTTTCTCGATTGAAAGTATTTGTACTCGATGAGTTGGGAGTGGATGATGTCGTTTTTATTTTGCGCCGCGCGTTGGAAAATAAAGAACGTGGCTTAGGCAATGAATCATTAGTGGTATCAGATGACTTGTTGAGTTTTTTAGCCACTTACGCCTCCGGCGATGCAAGAACTGCGCTCAACAGTTTGGAATTGGCCGTTTTGGTTGCTAAAAGACGTGGTGCAACCGAGTTGTCCGAAGCAGATATCAAACAGGCAGTTCAACAAGCAGTTTTGAAATATGACAAAGACGGCGAACATCATTTCAATTTGATTTCCGCATTGCACAAGTCAATTCGTAATTCTGATGTTGATGCATCGCTGTATTGGCTAGCCAGAATGTTGGAAGCCGGCGAAGATCCTTTGTACATTGCCAGACGTCTGGTTCGATTTGCATCAGAAGACATTTGACTTGCTGCTCCGCAAGCTCTGCCTCAGGCAGTCTCAGCGATGCAGGCGGTTGAGCTTATTGGTATGCCGGAGTGCAAAATTGCTTTGGCGCAGTCTGTTGTCTACATGGCGACAGCGCCAAAATCAAACAGTGTCTATGCCGCTTATAATTCGGCCGCCAAAGACGCCTTGAATACGGTGCAGCATCCAGTGCCCTTGCACCTTCGAAACGCACCGACGAAGTTAATGAAAGAGATTGGCTATTCGTCCGGATACAAATATGCCCATAACTACGAAGAGGGCAAAGCGGATATGGAATGTATGCCCAAGGAATTAAAGGGCAGAAAATATTACGTGCCGACAAAGCGCGGTTTTGAAGGTAAACTTCCGGGCGACGCTTCAGCTTAGCCCTTGTTCACGTCAAGAATTTGATTGCTGCGCATAAACTTCGGTGTGAAGTAATGCCACCAGCGGCGCGAAGACAAAACTGTTACTTGCTCTCTGGCTTCGTTGAGTTTTCTGCCCAGGCGATCGTTTTCAAGTTCCACCACGCGCAATAGATCATCGATGATGTCGCGTTCAATTTTGATCTTGGATACCGTATTCATGAGCGACTCTTGGGTGGCTAGTAAATGTTTGCGCTCGGTTTGGAAGCTTTGTAGATTCTTGACTTCCGCCTCTAATTCCGGAATTGCTTGCATGGCAAAGGTTTGCAGCAAAATAACTTGCTTTAGTTCGGCATTCTCGGCGCTCATTGAGCTAAGTCCGTTCAAAAGTGCCATCACTCTTCTTTGAAGGTAAGCGACTTCCGTATTTACTTCGCTGGCCACTTTTTGCTCGCGGGCTTGTTGGACTACTTCCAAAACCCGACGACGCAATTTTTGTTCATTGACTTGTTTGACTTGAGGATCCTGACCGTCATCTACCAGATCGGAAGCCAAGTTAAAGAGACCTTCGAGTCCTTCAAGACTGAGATTTTGATCGTGTGCGGGAATTGAAAAATTAGTAAGTGAGTTCGTTAAATGTTGGCTGGCACTGTCCACGGTGTCGTCTCCCCTTCAATGCTTAATATGATAACGGCAAGTTTGCAAATGTGCCAGCAGTTTTGATTTTGCGGGTGTGATACCGCCCGTGATGCGAAACGATCTAGGGATCGGACTTTCCGGCTTTTTTTGATTTTTTCATTGGTTAATTCTAAAAGGAATTTCTTGATCAAAGTTTGTTAACGAAGCGAAGCAAGAGCTGCGACGAGCAGGTCGCCGCGTAGCGAACTGGGGTAGCCGGCTGGCAAGCGAAGGCACTGGCTCGGCAGTGCCGGAGCGTTACAAACTAATTCGTATTTACCGCAAGCCATTGCGTAATAACCCCACAGACAACGAGCGGGGTGCAAGTTAATGTTAGCCAACTGGGGTAAAAGCCCCCAAAGTACCGATCAGACAAGCGCAATGCAATACACAAAGACAACGACATCGGCAAAAGAGAAAGAGCTGGCGAAGCTTATGCCTCTGCTTTTGGCAGCCGGTTTTGCTTGCCAGATGCCTGCACTTGCCGGCGACGATGACCATGTCTTTGGACGTCCGGGCAGTATGACTCGCGTGCCTTATACACCAGGTGATCCGTACACAGATTACGGTCAAGGGACGCCCGTTAGAGGTTTTGCCGGTTACCCAACGACGGGTAACAGCGGTTATCCAATTAGCAAGTCTGATGCCGGCTCAAATGAGACTCTTCGCAATCCCTACATTCCAGGGACGATGGTTACTGAACCCTATCAGGAAGCTCCGATGAGCCAGATGCCTGCTTGGGGTGATGGACCGACTTCGGTTGGTATCAATCCTGGTGATTGGGGTGCTCCATTTTTACCGCCGACGCATATGCAGTTTCCACTTCTTGATGGTAGCGAAAGCAAACAATACGCAAAGTCAACCGACATGCCACCATCCGCACCTCTTTTGAAAGGACCGGACCCGGGCCCCGTATATGCAAAAGACGCCGGCTCAATGCCTCCTGTTGAAGTAACCAATATTCAACCGCAGGGTGGTCTTATGGGTAACCCGCCAATTCAACGTTGGGCATCGCAAAAGACAAGAGACCTTGGTGTTGATCATGGCACCGGCACACAGCTTTATGACTTCGGACAATATTTGAAAGATGTTGCGGTAATAAAACCAACGCAATCTCAATCCGGTATTCGTTCAACAGCAAATTCACAATCAGTTTCTATGTATGCAACAAGCAATAGAGATCCTAATTTGCCAAATGCTACTGAAACACAAAATCTTTATGGCAATCGCCAGAGATGGAATCGTCGTAATCCCCCACTTCGTCCGCAAACCACATTGGTTAAGCGCTAATCGGCTCCAGGAGGCCAATTATGTTCAAGACAATGACTAGAATAATGCTCCCACTTGCAGTACTCGCTGCAGCGCAGGCAGCTCACGCGCAATCGGCATCGATGTTGCGTGACCCGCTGATTTCGGGTGCTTTATCCTCACCGCCATTTGTTTGCCCGCCGGAAGGTCAACCGCCAGCAGTTGGCGATGGACCGACATCGGCGCCGGTCACACCTGGTATGGGTGGTTCACCTGAATTGAAGCCTTGGGTAACCAACATTCCAGCCAACACAGCTGGTGTTGCTTCCTCCGGCGTACCGTTGCCGGTTACGCCTTCCATAGTTACACCGCCTGGTGTTCTAGGACCAATGCTTACGCCTTTCATTCCAGCTCCACCTTCCACTCCTGGTGTGGACCCTGGTCCGATGACGGCTCCTTATGGTTCATTTAACCCGGCGCAAATTGAAAACATCAATCCTGGTGGTGGCATTCCTGGTACTGGTGGCTACTACACATCTATCCCAACGGTTAGACGTGGTGGTCAGGAATCACACCAATGGGGTTATCGTGGTCGCAACTCAGTATTGGGCGGCGGCGGCGACGGCAGTCAGGACGAAGTAACAAGACTTGGTCCATGGGCTGGTTGGGGCGTGCCTTACGGCGTGCCTACAGGCGACGGCTTGCGTTCAAGTTCAATCGACTTGGGCGGCGGCAGACGCTTCAGCGCCGGCGATTGCTGCACGATCCCGACAGGGACTGCGCTGCAAGACTACGGCTTGAGCTCCACGCGTGATAACCCGATGGCACCGCTTAATGCCCGCCAAGCTTATGAATTTGGTCAAGGCATGAGACGTGAGCCTCAATACAGCAGCAAGACAACCGATTTCGGTTTCCCTTACATGCAGTTTGATCCGTCCAACACCAACCCGCAGAAGCAAGATCAACTTCTCTTGCCTTATGCAGTTTTGACCAATTTTTAGACAGGGCTAATGGGAAGACTCCCACTCAGATGGGAATTCCCCCGCTTCTCACAGGATAGTGAATAGCCTAAAATCGGCAACCTAATAGCTCCCTCAGGGAAGCATTTCAAGGAAAAGACCAATGAAACTGACCAGCATACAAATGAAAGGAAACGCCAAGCGCAAGCTTGTTGCACTTCCATTGTCTTTTGTTTTGCTTGGCTCTATTTCTTATGGTGCCTTTGCACAGGGTCTTGGTATGGATCAAGATTCACTTCTTCCCCCAGAAGTAGTGCCTGTTGATCCGGCAGTAGCTGCAAGAGTGGCTCGCAACCAATCGCACAGCCAATCTAGTTTTGACACGACGCCTGAAACGGCAAATGTGCCTGGACTAGTACCTGATTATCAAGCCGGTGCCAACAACAATCCTTATAAGCAAATGCATAAGGCAATGAATGATTCAATGCATGGACGAGCTGCAATGCCGGCTTTTCCAAACAACCAAGCGCAATTGAATCAGATAAACGCCAACATGGGTGGAACTAATCCATATTTGGTTCCTATGGGCACCAACCCAATACCGAACCAAGCCGCACAGAATATGGTCAATCAAGGTATGGTGGCAGTCAATTCTCCAATTAGCGATGGACCTGGCTTTGGTCAGTCCCAAACACTAACTGGTGGTTCGACCAATCCAATTGTCAGACGCGATACACGTCGCGGCGGAGCTTCTAATGCCTTCAGTTCAATTCCAGGACTCCTGAAAATACCAACAACATTTCTTGGACCTGGCATTGGCTTCGGCGGAATCGCAGGGGGCGGAAGGTAATCCATGAGTAAGACAAATATGAATATCAAATATTTTGCAATGAGTGCACTGGCGTTGACAGCTATGTTGATAGCAGTCAATCCGGCTAATGCTCAACAACAAAGAGCTGGAGCTCGCTTCAGTTTTGCTCCCAACTATTACAAAACGGAAGAACCGAAAATTCCTCAAATGAGCCATGCCGTACAAAATGGTAGTGTGCCAAAAGGTTCCAATTTCTTGGGTCTTGATCCAAGTATGTTGGAAAAGCCGAAGAGCCGCGAGCAAGTAGCTGCGCGTCCGGCATTCACGACGGTGACTCCAAAAGTAGAGTTTAATAGTGCCTTTGGTCAGCCGGCTATACCGCCTGCCGAAGTAAAACCAATGATGGCGCAAGCTAAATCCAAGCCTATGAAGGCTCCGGTGATTGTTGCGCATCGTGGGCACCATACAACTTCTGTCAATGCCAAGCTAATGAGAAAGAAAGCACCAAGTGCGCTTGATGCGACTCCTGCTCAATTGGCTAGCTATGACAAGAACGTCGGTTACGCTCCGGGAACCTATCTGCCAACCACGGCTAGTGACGGCTACCAGAGAAATGCCGATGTACACGGCAAGGTTTTGAAAAACTAAGTTTTATTCCAGACGCTACAGGACACATCAACCTAAACAAGGAGGTTACAAATGGTTCCTAAAGTAACAGCAATAACGAAGAAGGTAACTTCTTCGCGCGCCTTCAAGGTTGCCTGTCGCGTGGGCTTTCTACTGGCCCCTCAACTGCTCCTAATTGCAATTGGTGTCTACGATCAAGTAGCCCATGCGCAAGGACTAGTGGGTCCCCCGGTAGACCCTCGCTACGGGCAGTCCAATGAAGTGGGTCAGTTGGCCGACTTCGGATATGACTCCGCAAGAGACATCTCCAGAGTTTCAACTGCTTTATCGACAATTCCTTCATCCGTCGCTGGTATGAAGGTTGCCTTCGGTAGCCGTGATGGTGGTGAATCCGCCATGAACGTCGCCAAAGGTCTCGGTATCGGTTTCGGCGGTCCTACTGCCGTCCACTTAATTGGCACGTTCGCCATCAACAACTTCGGCGGACTGGGCGGCGGTCTCTAAACCGTTTCCCAATCGGGTCGGTATCAAAAGCTGGTACCGGCCCGATGCCTTTAAGGCGGTTTTCCCCACTTAAGGCGACAAAAGTTTTTTAACTAATGAAATTTCCAGGAACACACACGAAATTGACAGGGTGGAAGCG
>JAKFVJ010000118.1 GCA_021732245.1 Candidatus Obscuribacterales bacterium
AAGTGGCTCTCTAACTTTGATGCCGCGATATCAGATGACTTAAACACGGCCAAAGCACTGGCTCTTTTGAACGAAGTCATTGCTGAAACCGAAATGCCACCACATGTGACAATTCGCATAATTGCTATCTACGATCTCGTCTTGGGTCTAAATTTACTCAAGCAATCATCAGACGCGCTAGCATTGCGTCCAGCTAGTGCCAAAATTGATGAGTCTGAAATCAACAGCTTGATCTCTCAACGTACGCAAGCAAAGAAAGACAAAGACTTTGCCAAAGCGGATCAACTTCGCAATGAATTGACAAGCAAAGGCGTTGCCATCAAAGACAGCAAAGACGGCACAACGTGGGAATGGCTTCCCGATAACAACTAGCCGTGCAACTGGAAACAGAAAGGCTAATTCTTCGCAGATGGCAGGATTCAGATCTGGAGCCATTTTCAGCGATTACCGCCGATACTGAAGTAAGGCGCTATTATCCCAGCACGCTCACAAAAGGCGAAACAAAATCTCTTGTTGAAAGAATCGAGTCACACTTCGCAAGAGAAGGATTTGGACTCTGGGCACTCGTTCTTAAATCGTCAGGCGAATTCATCGGCTACACCGGCCTATCCAAACCAACTTTCGAAGCACATTTCATGCCGTGCGTAGAAATCGGCTGGCAAATTTCCCGCAAGCATTGGGGCAAAGGTTATGCACCGGAAGCAGCTCGGAAAAGCCTGGAAGATGGGTTTGTTCGACTCAAGCTAGAAGAAATAGTATCCTTCACCACGACACTTAACGCACAGTCTATCCGCGTGATGGAGAAGCTAGGCATGCAGCGAAACCCGGCTGATGACTACGAACATCCAATGCTGCCGGACGGTCACCCCCTCAAACCCCATGTCCTCTACCGCCTCCCAAAGGCTGTCTGGGCCTGCCAAACCTGGTTTTAATCTACTCGGCGTAGGTTCCCCAGTTACTTAGTGACGGTGCCAGCGTATTCTTCATGCATGGATCAATACGCGCATCCCGATGAATACAAGTCGATTCCCGTTCTGGAAGTAGGACGTAGAGTTAGTGTCGGCTCCGACGTAGATAAAGACATCGGCTACAACGATTTTGACAGAATAGGAATAAACGCAAAGAACCCTCCTCTGGCAGATGCTGCAACTACGCGCCTTTACCGAGAAGTCGAACCAAGTGTAGTTCGCATAGAGCGAGCTGACGGCGCAACTGGTACTGGATATGTCGCAAACAATGACACCATTGTTACGGCTGCGCATGTTCTTACAGCTGGCCATATGTTTGGAAATGCGTTTTCAGCCAATGGAACTCGAGACGTAGATATAATTACTGCGGACGGCACAACTCTGCACGGCAGATCAGACATCAATTCCATAGACAAAGAACACGACGTTGCGCTCATCAGAATTCTCGATAATGCGAATCTGAATTTACCCGCGCTGGTAATCAATGATGATACCAGTCCAATTCCCGGAATGCCGGCATGGAGTCTTGGTCATCCACTCGGACTGGCTGAAACTTACATCTCGCCAAACAATTACTTCGCTACAAAAACAGGATACGACGCAACTACGGACTTGCGGCGAGCTGAATTTCGAACAGGTCAATGAGTTCGCTAATAGATTCACAAATTACTATTACACGGAGCAAAAATATCCCGGACCGATATTTGGTTGGCACAAAACACTCCATGAAAAATATTGGTTGTTCAAAGGACACACAGAGAAGGGTTGTTCTGGTGGACCACTTGTGAATAACCGCGGAGAAGTTATCGGAGTTGCAAGTGCACTACTAACCAAGGACACGCCGGAAAAGGCTCGTGTTGCTACCGGTTTCGTACCGATTAAGTACGCTGTAGCGCTGCTAAAAAAGCACCATCTGGACTACAAACGTATTTCTGAATAGAGCTCGGAGAGGGTGGGATTCGAACCCACGTGGCTTGCGCCCATCCGCTTTCGAGGCGGCTCCGTTATGACCACTTCGGTACCTCTCCATGAGGAGGTTTTATTTTATCAGGAATCGCAATAACGGGCGCATGCAATGCGCCCCTACAGAACTACTGATCGACGCCGGCTTCTGGTTTGTCGGCAACGCGCGGCTTGTTCTGTGATTCAGCCTTTACCTTCAAAGCAGTCATGCAAGGAGGCAGGTCAATGCGGAACTGGCGCTTGATGAGTACTTGCGGCATGAATAAGCCACCATCGACAAAGCCCATGTATGTGACCAATGTTTTGCTACCGCCTTGAGAAGGCTCTATTTTCCAGTAGCCGTCAATAGCTTTGAAGTCACCATCAATGCGATTCCACGCAACCATCTGGTTAGGCGTCTCTTTTACTTCCAGCGTGTAGCTGTAATCAGTGAACGCACCTGTTGGACGTGTGACGTACTTAATAACTTTATTGCCGCCGCCATTGTCTTGCATAACGAGACATTTCTTCAGTGTCGGAAATGTTGTGGCTGCATTTTTATAATCTGTACATATTTTGTAGCAAACTTCAGGACGCGCATTCACGACCATTGAACTGACGACATAGGACTTCTTGCCTATTTGTTGCTCACCTAACGTGTATGGCTGCTTCTGTGTGCCCGCTGCAAGCTCTTGCTTGGCAGAAACGCCTGGACCGGAAAGAAAAACGGCTACGGTCAACGCAGAGGCTAATGAGAGCTTGCCAATAAACGGCAAGAAGTCAAGAGTTTTCTGCTTAAACATTTGGGCACCGGTGTATAAAGACTCTGCGTCCATGAGCATCCTCGGAATGGGGCTAATTGGGCAATGGTCGGTGATTTTAGCATTTGCATGACCTTCTATCGTTAACTTCATGACATCATTACAAGAATCTCTGGAACCCGTAAACAACATCGTCGTTGTCTACAACCCGATTGCCGGTCAAGCCGGCGATCCGGATTTGTGGGTGGGCACAATCGTGAATAGGCTCTGCCAACATTTTAGTTGCACAGTCACCGTTGTTCCAACTCGCGCGCATTTAAGCGGCGAAGATATTTTGAATGCAGCACCGCAAGCGCCGGATATTGTGGTGGCAGCAGGTGGTGATGGCACGGTGCGAACATTACTTGGTGCACTTGCGCAGTCTAATTCTGCGGTGCCTGTTGGCATTGTGCCAATGGGAACTGGGAATATATTGGCGCGGAATTTGGGAATCTATGAAGACAATTTGCTAGCTGATCCGTTGCACAAAGCTTTGAACATCATCTGTCATGGAGTTACCAGAAAAATTGATCTCGGCATGATGAACGGGCATTACTTCTCTGTTGCAGCAGGGGCAGGACCAATGTCGGATGCTGTGATTTCACCTGCGCATCAAGACAAAGCCAATTGGAAAATGCTTGCTTATGCAACATCAATGGTGCAGACATTTGCATTGCCTCCGGTTGTCTTTAGCGTAAACGCAGATGGCAGCAAATTTCAAGTTACGGCATCAGGAATTTTTGTGACGAATATCGCCGATGTAGGGATGGGAATTCTTTCGGAAACAGCATTGCCTGATGATGGGTTGTTGGATCTTTGCATTCTGGATCCATCGCACTTTGCCGATTACCTTCAGTTGGGATTTCGTTTCTCCGTAGGATTTTTCGGTGGACAAGCACCGTATTACATTCGCAAAGTGAAAAGTGTCACACTTGATGTAATGCCGATTAAAAGTCCAATGTCGACACTGCAGAAACTTGGACACAAGATACGTGGTTTAATCGGCGGTTCACCGCATATTGAAGCGCCGCAACACAAACAAGTGTTGGCGATGATCGACGGCGATTCATGCGGACATACGCCGATGCACATAAGCGTCGTTCCCGAAGCGGTGACGTTAATCGTGCCACCGAATATGGCACGAATACTAAGCGAACCGCCGTAACTTTGATATACGATCCATTATCTTTGTCATTCTGAGGCTTTAGCCGAAGAATCTTCCAGCAATGATTAGAAGTTCCTGTTACTGCAAGACGAACTTCTTGAACTTATTGGTAGATTCTTCGCTTTGCTCAGAATGACAAAGTCAGCGCAACGCTTGCCCTAGTTGCGCTTTTACAAAAGCTATCTCGTCATCCGCTCCGCTGATTTGTCCATTGAGTTTGGCGGCAAGTACCGACTTCAAAACTTCGCCTATCTGCGGTCCTTGTTGGACACCCATGGCGATTAAGTCTGCTCCGCTTACGGAAAGTTCAATTGGTTTCAATTGCTCCAAGTACAACTTGACGATGCGGCGCAGCGGGCTGCCTGGGGTTGCTAGACATGCAGCGATTGCCAGCGACTGGTCACTTTGTCCTTTGAATAATTCGTAGATTTCGCTGCGTTTTAACTCTGAAGAAACAGAATTCAACTCTTCAGCCAAGACAAGTCCGCGACTAATATCACTTATATCTTGATTGCCAATCTGCAAACGCTCCATCGCTTCCGTAGCCTGCGACGGACCGAGTTGAGCCAGCAAGACTCCCAAGTAGACAGTCCAATTATT
Organism: Candidatus Obscuribacterales bacterium; assembly: GCA_021732245.1. GTDB lineage: Bacteria > Cyanobacteriota > Vampirovibrionia > Obscuribacterales > Obscuribacteraceae > SBAT01. Next base: position 4,476 of record JAKFVJ010000118.1, read on the forward strand.
CTCCACACGATAGTGAGCAAGCAATCTTTCAGCTCGTCTAAGCAATCGCCTAATATCAACATCATAGCCAAGATGCGCATCCAGATAACGCAAGCGTCCGCCAAGACGCCCAAGCAAATCCAACGCCTTCAATCTGTCTTTTGATTCGAGAATCAATTGCAATTCAGTGCGCATGCGAGCACCGCCAAGATTATCGAAGATGCCCATATTTATCGCTCGTTCGGCTTGCCTACAAGTTTTGTCTCCCAGCTCAAAACCAAGCCTTGCGGCAAAGCGCGCCGCTCTAACAAGTCTTGTCGGATCTTCTATGAAACTAAACGGATGCAATATGCGCACAAGTCTTGCTTCAAGGTCTTCCAAGCCACCGAAGTAATCTATCACGTCACCAAATTGTCCGGGATTTAAGCAGACGGCCAACGCATTTATTGTGAAGTCTCGACGATAGAGATCCTGCTCAAGACCTGATGCCTCGACAGTCGGTAACGCGGCAGGAAATTCGTAGAATTCGGTTCGCGCAGTCGAAATGTCAATTTCCAATTTGTGCTCAGCATTGAAAATCATCGTCGCCGTTTGAAAACGATCGTGTTTGGCTACCAACTGCAAACGCCCAGGGTAAGCTATTTCCAAGGCTTTTGCCAAATCAATTGCAGAACCTTCTACGACAAAATCCAGGTCTAAATTAGGCAAACCAAGAAACAAATCACGCACACAACCACCAACTGCATATGCAGTCATGTTCAAAAGAGCGGCTTGGCGTCCAAGTTCTTCGAACAACCAAAGTGTTGACTCGCTCAAAATATTTAGACGATCGCGATAGTGCCCATAACGCTTCTGCGGCAACGCAAAATGTTCTTGCTCTTCCTCAACCTGCGATCCGTAAAGAGTTCTCAACACTTCATGACGCGTGACAATGCCTATTAGCTGCTCGTTAGCGTCAAGCACCGGCAACTTGCCGATATCTTCATGAACCATAATGTGTTGAATTTCGCTAAGTGGCGTATCAGGACGTATCACCAGCACTGGTCTGCTCATAAAACCTTGCACAGGAGCATGCCCCAACTTATGATGCAGCGCTTGATCAATATCTCTACGCGATACAACACCGACAACTTCATTACCTTCGGTGACGACAAGTCCGTCTAAACCATAACGAAGCATAATCCGTGAAGCTTCTTCCATCGTTACGCGAGGTCTTACGCTTCGCACCGGTGCCTGCATAATTTCAGCAGCTGTTTTCTCAGGCTTTACCTGCTTCTTGATCAACTCTTCGACTTCGTTTATTACTTCTTCAATAGATGTTTTTCGACTAACAGCAGAACCGGCGCCCGGATGTCCATCGCCACCAAACTGCAACACAATCTGACGCACATCAATGGACTGCGTATCTGAACGGCCAACAAGGTGAATTCGATCGCGCATCTTCACCACCGTAACAACCGCGTCTGCAGATTCAATTTCGACGAGTTTTCTAGTTAGTGTAGCCAATCCCTCAAGGTATCTTGTACGTTGCGACCAGGCGATAACCGCCTTCATACCGGACACATGCACCACTCGTCTATTGTTGATTAAGTCTTCGAGCAATTTAACTTGTTCTTCCGATTGCTTCGGATTGAGATAGTCGTTAACTCGCGCCATATCGCCACCCTGCTCAAGCAAGTACGCAACACAAGACGCATCAAGAGCCGTCGTGCCGCTGTATGTTAAACATCCGGTATCTTCGTAAATACCAATCAAGAGTAGCGTTGCTTCAAAAGGAGTCAGCTTGATACCGCGTTTGCGAATTTCATCAACCAAGACTGTCGTGGTAGCTCCAACAGCCTTAACGATCGAGTCGCCTCTTGCATTTGGTCCAAGTCCTTCCGGATCAATGTGATGGTGATCAAAAATCGTATAACCGACGGGATTATCCTTGCGACTGATGAGCTTGCGGGCAGACTCATCAAGACGATCTAAATGCTGGCAGTCAACAATGTAGATATGCTTTATGTTTTTCGCATCAATGTACTTGAGTTGCGAAAGAGGCAGTGAATCACGATAGAGGGCAAAGAATTCGCGGACGTTTCCAACCAAAGGATAGCCTGGCAGCATACGGGTGCCGGGAAACAGCTTGGTGACCGCGTACTGCGCCGCCAAAGAGTCAAAGTCCATATTGTTGTGGGTGAGTACTATTTCCATGTTAACCACTCGTCTTATGAACCATCGCGGGCACGGGCGCATGCAATGCGCCCCTACAACCGAGAAAACGAATCATCTCCTACCCTAGCCTTACTAAGTTACATTATGACGGCAATATGACGGAAGATGAAGGTTAAGTACTAATACAAGTTTATAGGCTGCATATGTGAGGTATTAACGACCTGAAGGCTTCTCTGAGGCTTAAGAAGGTGACCCCTCTGGGCGTAATCGGTGATGTGTACTTGGTATGTTGTGCCGTAGGCACAATTTATCTGCTCGTGGGCGCATTTCTAGGACACTTATCGGATGCGGGCGGCCACGGGCTCCATATCGATGCTTCTCACGGATTTGGACACGGCGCTCATGGCGGACACGCAGGGCATGGGCATGCCGATTTGGCTGACATGAATTCTTCGCCCAGCAAAGTGGCGGTTATTCCAGCTACTCACAGAGGGCGCACCAGCATATCTCGCCTTATCTTGTCGGTGTTCAGTCCAATGACGATAGCGGTGTTTCTGGCATTTTTCGGAGTAGCCGGAATCTTTGCGTTGAAGATAGTTCCGCTTCTAGGAATCTGGTCCTTGATACCGGCGGCGATAGTCAGTCTTTTGGTTACCGGACAAGTGCTAAGAGCATTCGGCTGGATGGTGCGCCAAATGCATGTAACGTCACAGCCCGATACCGGCGATCTTATCGGACAGCGCGCCGATGTCACCGTGCCCATTCAAGCAGGGCAAGTCGGTGAAGTTGTTTTTGTAATTGGACTTAGTCGCTACAACAAGTCAGCACGGGCGCTAAATCCGGAAGCAATTTTTGAACAAGGCTCCAAAGTGATCATCTCCGATATCGAAGATCACGTTGTCCTCGTCGAGCCATGGAAAGAGTTTTTGCTGGAGGACACGAGTTCTCCGCATAAGGAATCCTAATTGGAAAGAAACTAGACTGGAGGTTAATCATGGATCCACTTACGATAAGCAGCGGTGTACTAGGCCTGGTGGTCTTATTCCTAATCGGATGGATCATGGCTAGTTTCTACCAAAAATGTGGACCCAACCAAGCGATGGTGATAACCGGTGTCGGCGCTCGCTCGGGCGAACACGGTTTTAAAATCATCAAGGGCGGCGGCGACGTTGTCTATCCGCTTATCCAACAACGCGCTTTCCTCAGCCTGGAAATCATGACGATTGAAGTACACTCACAAGCACCAATCATTACAAAAACCGGTGTACCGATTTTTGTGGAGGGCGTTGCTCAAGTAAAAGTTGCCGGTGACACTGTATCGATTGCAACAGCAGCGGAACAATTCCTTGGCAAATCAAACGAAGAAATTGCCAATATAGCTCATGAGACTCTCGTCGGTCACTTACGCGCAATTTTAGGTACGATGGAAGTTGAACAGTTAATCCAAAGCTTCAACGAATTTGCCGGACGCGTGCAAAAAGAATCAGTTACTGACTTAAACAAAATGGGACTGACTGTAGTGTCATTCACTATCAAAGAAATAAAAGACTCCGTCGGATATCTCGAAGCATTAGGACGCAAGCAAACTGCTGAAGCCAAAAAGGCGGCAGACATTGGTGTCGCTCAAGCAAGCAGAGACACAAGTATTGCCCAGGCACAAGCACAGCGCGACTCGGCCATTGCTCAAGCACAAGCCGCAGAAGAAGGAGCCAAGGCAAAACTGTTGGCCGATACGCGAGTAGCGGAAGCCTCAAAGAATTTCCAAGTCAACCAAGCAAACTACCAAATGGAAGTAGCCAAACAAAAAGCGGAAAGCGATATGGCTTACGACATTGTAAAAGCTCAACAACAACAGACTCTGGTTGTGGAAAACCAGAAAATCAAAATCGTTGAGATGGAGAAGCAAGTTGAGTTGCAAAACGTCGAAGTACAAAGACGAGAGGTTGAACTTCAAGCTCAGATAACAAAACCCGCTGAAGCTGAACAAACAAGAGTAAGACTAATTGCCGAAGCACAAGCACAAAAGATGCAATTAGAAGCAAAAGGTCTTGCTGAAGCTACAAAGCTTAGAGCTTTGGCAGACGCTGAAGCAGCCAAAGCCATAGGTCTCGGACAAGCCGAAGCGGAAAAAGCCAAAGGTCTTGCCCAAGCTGAAGTTATCAAAGCGCAAGGTCAAGCAGAAGCTGAAGCCATGCAGAAGAGAGCCGAGTCATTCAAACTTTACAATCAAGCAGCAGTAGCTTCGATGCTCATGCAAAAACTACCTGAAGTTGTAAGCGCAGCAGCCGAGCCGATTTCCAAGATTGGCAACCTGACTGTTTTAGCGACTGGTTCCGACTCAACAAGCGCCAGCAAAATTACAAGCGAGGTACTGAATGTTGCCGCGCAAGGTATGACTATGGTAAAAGGTCTTACTGGTTATGACTTAAGTCAGGCACTGAAAGCGAACCAGGAAAACAAAGAAGGTAATTCGGAAAACTCTTGACCTCAAATCGTCGCATTATTCTCACCGGTGCTTCAGGCGTAGGTAAAACAACCTTAGCCGAACCCCTCAGCAAAGAATTGGGCTTGCCCATTATTCCTGAACTGGGACGAGATATATGCCGCCAGCTGGGTTATGAACGTATAGGCGATATTCCTGATCAGGAAGCATTTAAAAAATCTGTGCTTGATGCCCAGATTCAAGCCGAAGATAAATATGCGGGATTTGTCTCCGACAGATCAACAATTGACTGCTGGGTGTTGTGGCAACGCTGGAATATTTGCCAGGCGATGAGTTATGACACGGAAGCTTATTACGAAAAAGCTCGTAAGCAATCGGAGAAATACACGCACATAATTTTTGTGCCGCCGATGTTTCCACCAGTCGACGACGGATTTCGCTGGACTGATGCGGATTACCAGAAGCAGATTGATAGACTTACGCGCATGACGTTATACGATTGGAATTTGCTGGATAGGACTTTGTTTGTGACAGGTATGTCAGTGGAAGAGCGGATGCAAGAGATTACGGCTTGGTTATGAAATTCGTTTACGCGCTTTTGCTTGCGGTCGTTGTTGCTCATTTTTGTCATTCTGAGGCTTTAGCCGAAGAATCTGCCGTGAGGGGTCAGAGCACCACCGTGAGCATACGGAACATTCGTGCAGTTGCGGCAGATTCTTCGCCGGCTACGCAGGCTCAGAATGACAAAACTTTGCGAGCGGCGCGGATTGTTTCTCTTGCTCCTTCGAACACGGAGCTTTTGTTTTCACTGGGCGCGGAGAAATCGCTAGTCGGTGTCTCCACATACTGTGACTTTCCACCAGAAGCAACAAAAATAGAAAAGGCCGGGTCGTTTGTCTCAGTCAACATAGAGCGCGTTGTACGCCTGAAGCCCGACACGATAATACTGGTTAAAGGGCAAGAAGCGTTAGGCTCCCTGTTAAAACACAAAGGCTTCAAAGTGATCATCTTGTCCAATGATCACCTAAGCCAAATACCAGCCAATCTCATCGCATTGGGTGCAGCAACCGGCAAACAAAAAGAAGCACAGCAACTAGCCCAAGCCTTCAACGAAAGCATCGCCAATCTAAAAGCAATTATCGCCAAAACAAAATCAAAACCTCGCATCTTCTTATGCGTTTGGCCGGAGCCGCTACTCACTGTCGGCACCGATAGTTTTTTAAATGAGTTGATCGTGACGGCAGGCGGTATCAACATCGTCACCCAATCTACGAAAGGCTACCCCCATTACAGTTTGGAAAAATTGGTTCTGGCAAATCCGGAACTGATCATTTTTCCGTTCGAAGCCAAAGAATCATTGTTGCCGCAAAAATCTCCTTGGACTTCGCTAAAGGCGATAAAACAAAAACGCTACTACTACCTACCAAACCAAAAAGACGACAGGCTTTCCAGACCGACCTTGCGGATCACGGAAGGACTTTATTGGCTGGCAATAAAGTTGCACCCGGAGCTTGAAACGGAGTTGCAGACCTGGCTGTCTGATACAAAGAAGAAATTAGCCAGGCTTTAAGTATATATGTCAAGCAGATAATTCTTACCCTGGTGATGCGCACAGGCGATATATCTTTAAGCTAACCACTTTAGATTCTTAACGCTATTCTTAAGGACACTTACAGTAAAGCTTCGCCTAGATATAATTTGCACAACACTTTTATTTCTATTTGAAAGCCCACAATGAATCACCTGGTCGTCTGCGGTCTCAATTACCACTCAAGTCCAATTGCTATCCGCGAACGGTTCATTATCCCTACTTCCTGCTTGACTCACGCATTGCATGCACTTGCTCGCATGCCGCACATCAAGGAAGCAGCGGTTGTTTCGACCTGCAACAGAACAGAAGTCTATGCGCTTGTCTCCGATGTGCAAGCAGGGCTCCAAGAAATCGAATCATTTTTCCTGTCCACACAAGCTGTCGCCGACCACGGTGCGCTCCGACCTAATTTCAAACTCTTGAGAGAAGACGTTGTCCTGCACTTATTCCGCGTCGCAAGCGGATTGGACAGCATGGTCCTTGGTGAAGGACAGATAATGGCCCAAGTGAAAGACTCACATCAAGCAGCGCTTGATGCCGGCACCGCTGGACCATTTCTTGACCAACTATTCAAAACAGCACTTAATTGCGGCAAGCGCGTACGCACAGAAACATCAATGGGCCGCCGCGCTGTGTCCATAAGCTCAGCAGCAGTCGAGTTGGCACGCGAATTAATGGGGCCATTAGCAGAGAAAAACATTGTTGTTGTCGGCGCAGGCAAAATGGGCAAAGTCTTGCTCAAGCATTTGCTTACAGAAAACGGCAATGGTCCGGTTGTTGTGCTCAATCGCAGCAAAGAAAAACTTGCTTCATTGGCAAACGGCGACATACCAAATGCGCACAGAATGAAGACAAGCTTCACCATGGAAGATCTGCCGCAATTGGCAGCGAACGCCGATGTTGTATTTGTTTCGACAGCCGCACCACAGTTTCTTCTGGATGCAAAAGATCTGCAAGCTCAAAAAACAAATCCAAATCTTTCCGTCATCGACATTTCCGTCCCACGAAATGTCAATCCGGACGTAGCTGATGTTGCCGGAGTCAAATCATTCCACGCCGATGATTTGATGGCTATCGTCAACAAAAACATGGCTGAGCGCGAAGCCCTTGTCTCCGAAGCGGAAGACATTGTTTTTGATTCCCTGGAAAACTTCAACGGATGGCAGAGATCGCTTCTTGTCGTGCCGACAATTACAGAACTGCGTCAAAAAATCGAGTCGATTCGCATTGCGCAAATGGCCAAGTCACAATCAGCCGGCGATGATTCCGATGACATGCGCGACAAGATGGAAGACATCAGCCGCAGCATCATCAACCAAATTCTTCATCACCCGACAGTTCAACTGAAAGCAACAACCGATTACGGAGCATTGCGCCAGCAGGCAGAAGCGCTACGCCAATTGTTCAACCTGAATGTCAGCGAGCCGATGGCCACAGGCCATCACAATGCCACTCAAGCCTCAGGCAAGAGCTGTCCTTTTACGGAATCAGGCAAGCAAGTTGACGAAGCCCTCAAAGATTTTTCCGACAAGCTCAAGAAAGCTTGGCTGAGTTTTAAATGATTCGAGTAGGTACTCGCGAAAGCAAGTTAGCGCTATTCCAAACAAATAGCGTACTCGCTAAACTGAAGCAAGCATTTCCCGCACAAGAATTTGTCACGGTGCCCATCAAAGTTCATGCTGAAAAAGACATGAAGAAGCCTCTGTTTGCCTTTGACACACGTGGCGTTTTTGTCAAAGAGTTGGAAGAAGCCCTGTTAAACAAAGAAGTTGATCTTGTCGTGCATAGCCTCAAAGATTTACCTACAGACATGATCGAGGGGCTGACGCTTGCTTCTGTTCTTGATAGAGAAGATCCGCGAGATGTTCTAATCAGCCACAACAAGACTTCTTTCTTGAATTTACCAAAGGGCGCAACCGTTGCTTCATCCAGCCGCAGACGCCTGGCGCAATTGAAAGCACTACGTCCTGATTTGTCCTTCACAGACATTCGCGGCAACATAGACACCCGCTTGAAAAAGCATGCCGATGGCGCCTGTAACGCCATGGTTCTTGCCGCCGCCGGGCTCATTCGCTTAAACCTTATGCAACACATAACCGAATATTTTGATACGTCAGTCAGCCTGCCTGCAGCCGGTCAAGCAGCCATTGCTGTTGAGTGCCGCACAGATGACAAAGATGTTTTAGCAATGTGCAAGGCTATCGAAAACGCCTCTGTCAGAGGAGAAATAACAGCCGAGCGCGCTTTCCTAAACGAATTAGGCGGCGGCTGCTCAGTGCCTGTGGGTGTCCTCGCCAGAGAAAAAGACAACATGATAGATATCACCGGCTGTGTGGCAGCGCTCGACGGCAGCAAAATTTTGCGCAAGTCAATAAGCGGACCAGTCAAAGATGCCCAATCAATGGGAGTTCAACTGGCACATTCATTGCTGGAAATGGGTGCCGAGGAAATTCTTGCTGAATTGAAAACAACAATACCATCTGTTTCACCTCCATAAATGCCTGAAGATAAATCACTTAAGGACTTGTCTATCCTGGTTACGCGTTCTGCGCACCAGGCATCAAAGCTCACCACGAAGTTAACCGCACTAGGTGCTAACGTGACGGAAATGGCCGTTATCTCGATAAAGCCACCGGATGATTTCAAGCCGCTTGATGATGCGCTCTATTCGCTGCCCGAGTACGAATGGGTAATCTTCGCCAGCGTCAACGCAGTCAATGCCACCGTCGAGCGAGTACAAGCACTGAACAAATCAGTCGATGATTTCAAACAATTGAAAATTGCGGCCATTGGCCCGGCAACAGCAGAAGCGCTAAAACAGTTTGGACTAGAAGCAACATTTTCACCATCTGCTTTCATAGCCGAAAATCTTGCCAGTGAATTTCCCGGTTATCCACATTTAAAAGGAACACGCATATTTTGGCCGCGCACCAATGTCGGTCGCAAATATTTGCTTGAGAAACTGCACGAAGCAGGCGCTTTAGTCGATGCCGTGACTGCCTACCAGACAGAAGGTCCTATTGATCCGGAAAGCAAAGCAGATGCACTTGTCGAAATGCTGGCAAATAACAAACTCAATGTCATAACGATAATGAGTTCAGAAACAGTGCGCAGTTTAAGTCGCTTATTGCAACTGGGAATTGAAAGGCAAGCAAAAGCAAACAACCACATCGACATGACTCAATTGCTGTCCAAAGTAACTCTGGCTGCCATTGGTCCGGAAACGGCTCTGGCTGCCAGAAAGGCTTTACCGGCAGCAGTCAACTGCATCGAAGCAGCAACGTTTACAACAGACGGATTAGTCAAAGCCATAGCCGACCGGTTTTCCCATTAAATTCCTGCCAGATTGGCAACCACTTTTAAGTCAACGGAGCGTAAATCGAATATATATATGTCTAACATGGCAACAACGACAAAACCAGCCGCTTTTGAGGCAACATTCCCGTCCGTTCGCATGCGCCGCATGAGAGCGACAAGCCCGTTGCGCAGCCTGGTCAGAGAAACAAAGCTCTCCATCGAAAAACTCATCTACCCGCTTTTCATAGTGCCGGGCAACAATGTGAAGAAGCCGATTTCTTCCATGCCGGGCATTCACCAGCAAAGCATCGACTCAATGCTCAAAGAAGTAGAAGAGGCTCAGGCTCTGGATATCAAGGGTGTTATTTTGTTCGGTATACCCGACAACAAGGATGACAAAGCAAGCCAAGCTTTTGCCAAAGAAGGCATCACACAAGAAGCAATTAGAGCAATCAAAAACGCTTTCCCGGAAATGATAGTAGTAGCCGACACCTGTCTTTGTGAATACATGGACCACGGACACTGCGGAATTGTCGACGGCGACAGCGTCGACAATGACGAGAGCGTAAAAATCTTGGTGAAAGCCGCTATCTCACAGGCTCAGGCAGGAGCCGACATAATTGCGCCGTCGGACATGATGGACGGAAGAATAGGG
>JAKFVJ010000269.1 GCA_021732245.1 Candidatus Obscuribacterales bacterium
GAGACTTTATTACTCGTATAACGGCCGACAGAAATAAGGTGGCACAAACATGCAGTATGGCTTGACCGTAGATCTTCACCCGACGATTAACCCACTCACGGAAACTGAGTGGCAGGCATATTTCTCGGATCAGACTGAGCCTAAATCAATGGCTCGTTCATTATCTGCCGGCGGTGAATATCTCTGCATTGTGGTGAAGAGCGATGACGAGCCAATCATGATGGTTCCTCTTATGCTCAAAGACGTACAAGAGCAAGATCTGATTGAATCTCTTGTCAACGATGCGTTCTCGATTGCTCAAGACTGTGGAAACCTAATGGGTGATGTTTTCAACAACCTTATGTTCGGCAAAAGAGCGGAGACAGATCCATTTGCCGGAAAATTTGTTATAACGGCTCAAACTATCGTGCCGGGAAGCGCAGTTCATAAGATAGCTCTTGAACAAGCGTTCAGAGTATATAAATCACTGACGAAAACAATGCCTGCTGTTCCACTAAGCGATCCCGCATTTGATGCGAGCTTGGTACGAGCGGCGGCAGCAGAGAATTTGGTATGAGAATAAAAGGTGCACAACGCGTAGGTATCCTAATTGCGGTTTCGTGCTACCTTTCCGCATCTGCTTTTGCTCATGAGTCTGCGTCTTTAAAGGCTATTGATGCATCATCTAACACTTTGCGTGGTGAAGTCAGCCTCGATGCTTCTCCTGATCCGATAACAAAGTACATCAATGATTTGACTGATGCTGCGCTCAATCAAGATCAGAACATGGCCAAGATCAACAAATATGTTGAGAGATTCAAGGGTTTCAAACATAGTCTTGTTCACCGCTCTAAAGATTCCTTGAACTATGTCTTTCTCTATAAAGGCGTATCGCAGTCATCGGAAGCCAGCGATATCATTCTTGATGAAAAACAAAAGCTCAAAGGACGTAGCTCTGCTGAGTACTTGAGACAAAAGCTCATTGATAAAACCGATATTGACATAACCAAAGCGGTTTTAGAATTGGCTATGGGTTTGGGCAATTCGGATGTAAACTCAGGCGCTGAGGAAATTAAGTCAGCAAGCGATCGTTTGAATAAGCTGGTGGGCGAACAAAAGACCGCTGAGACGGTAGATTTTTTGAAAAAAGTAGTTGAGCAAAATCCTGTTGCTGACGATACCTGGCAGCAGAAGCCCTGGAGTATCAGTCAAAAATCAGACAGAGAAAAGTACCTTGCCGATGTTTCGGTGGAAACAGATCCCGTGTCTCAGCAAATCGTAGGCTATTTGCATAAATACAATAATGTCTCCAAGCTAAATCGTGGATCGCAAAAGCTTGTAAGAACAACGCTTAGCCTTGCTTCGTTAAGTCCGACACTTGTAGCACCGGCAGCTCAGGCCGCGATTTTTGCCTGGGTAATGGCTTCCGGCGGCTCTGAAGAAGACAAATTGTTGAAAGAAGTCTATTTAGGCAAGAGCCTAGAATGTCGCAGCAAAGCCATTTCCGAAAAGGCCAATATTGCTATTGAGTCTTATCAAATGTCATTGATGACAAAGAATCCTGCATTGTTGCAGTGCAGCCGCTCTGTAATTAAGCGCATGAGCGGAGATGCAAACGTCAATAACGTGCTTTCAGGTGGCACTTTTGTTGCGCAAAAGCCGGTTAAGGATGAGGACATCACTGTCGAAGGTGAAGAGCCAAAGCGTAAGAAGCTGAGTCGCAAAGAAAAGCGCGAAGCGAAGAAAGCAATGCGTGAAGCAAAAAACAAGACCGCTTCACGATCAATCGACGAAGAGCATATCCAGTAATCTTTACAGAGTAGCCGGCAAGTTTGTGTGATCGAGAGTTGTTGGCTCGTCTCTTGATGTCATTGGCTGCGTGCGTGAAAGCACATCTACCAGGTAGTCGACACCAGCTACGGTAATCATGAAAGCAGCCTCTGTTCTTGTGATATGTCCTTTTTCACGCAAATACCAGAGTGTCCACTCAATATCTGTCATGTTGCAGTTCAAGCAATCCATAAGCATTTTGGCTGATGCGCCGCCTGTTTGTGGACGCTTTCTGCGTGCTTCAAGCAAAACTTGCAATACGGCAAGACGCAACTCCACTTCGGAGAAGGAAAGTGACATTTTGGGAATATCCGGTTTGGCTGCTTGTCCGGGTTGAGCGGATTCTGCCTGCTTTTGCAAACCTAATTGCATATCATATGCTTGGCGTCTTCCTCTATCGGAAAGTGTGCGCCATGCTTCGCTGACCATGCGAAACTTTTCTGCATCGCCAGACTCAGCATTATCCGGGTGATATTGAGCGGCTAAAAATCTGTAGGCATAGCGAATCACTGTTGGGTGAGCTTCAACATCTACTTGCAAAAGCTTGTAGTAGTTTTGTGTGTTTAATGGCTGCGCCGGTTGTGCTCCGGGTTGGCCAGGCTGTGGGCCCGGTTGTGGTCTGGGTGGAGGTGGTGGCGGCTGCCATGACATAGTTTATTGTCCTTTCAGGAGATTGCTTGCAATAACCAAACGTTGGATTTCTGAAGTGCCTTCATATATTTCCGTGATTTTCGCATCGCGCATATAACGCTCGACTGGGTAATCTGTCACGTAGCCGTAACCACCAAAAATCTGCACGCACTTTACAGTTGAACGCATAGCCATTTCTGACGCGTAGAGTTTGGCATGAGCAGCCTCTTTGGTAAAGCGCTTGCCAGTGTCCTGAGCGCGGCTTGCATGTAGCGTTAGAAGTCTGGCAGTATCAATTTCCACGGCCATTTCAGTAAGCATAAATTGAATGGCTTGCAGTTTGTTAATGGTCTGACCAAATGCAACGCGCTCTTTGGCATAGTTGAAGGCATGCTCCCATGCGCCTTGAGCAATACCGACAGCTTGTGCGGCAATACCAATGCGCCCACCATCAAGAGTAGCCATTGCTACTTTGAAGCCTTCGCCCACTTGTCCAAGCATGTTTGCCTTTGGCACTTTGGTATTATCGAAGTGCAGTTCGCAGGTGGATGAACCCCTGATGCCGAGCTTGTCTTCGAGTTTTCCGAAAGTAAAGCCTTCTGATCCTTTTTCGACAACTAGAGCAACAAGTCCTTTGTGCTTCAGTTGCTTGTCAGTTTGCGCTATTACCAAATAGTAGTCAGCTTCAAGACCGTTGGTAATCCAGTTTTTCGAACCGTTCAAGATGAAGTGATCACCTTTGTCGATAGCAGTGCATGTGGCGGCAGCCGAATCGGATCCGGAACCGGGTTCTGACAAAGCAAAAGCGCCCATTTTTTCGCCTTTGCACATCGGCGTCAAAATTCTTTGTTTTTGCTCTTCTGAGCCAAATAAAAAAATTGGTTTGGCGCAAAGTGAAACGTGCGCTGAATAGATGACGGAAGTGGTGGCACAATGTTTGGCCAATTCTTCAACAACAATTGCGTAAGACACGGCATCTAGTCCGGCGCCGCCGTATTTCTCCGGAAAAACAAGTCCACAGAGATCAGATGCGGCGAGCAACTGCCAGTTTTCCTTGGGGAATCGATGCAACTTGTCTATTTCGGCAGCTTTGGGAGCGAACTCATGCTTCGCTAGGTCGGCTACCATCTCTTTGATGAGCATCTGCTCTTCGGAGAAATCGAATGTAATATCGTTATCTTTCTTACAGGCTTCCATAATCATTGCGTACGTCAAAACCTTTCGAGACCGCACCATGACACGGGAATAGATCATAGCACCAGGGCAATTGCGGCTTAGGAGCTTGGCTTCGTCAATAAAGGTGAAACTTTCTAAAACCCGCACTAAAAACATATACATCCTGGGTACTGAAAGAGTGTGATCTCCCCTCAGGTGCTTGGAAATGAAAAAAAGGCAAGTCCTTTTAGCCGGTAATAAGGCTCAGATGGAGCCTCTAGAGGCGGCTTTCAAGAAGGCTGGATTTGGCTCAACTGTCACTGGCAGTGCATTTGAGACACTAGCTGAGCTGGCTAAAGCCAAGCCCAGCGCCATTGTTGTAGCTTCCGACTTGGAAGACCTGAAAAGTTATCAGCTAGCCTGTCTCATTAAGTCAGGAAGTAAAGATCCACAATTGCCTGTTGTAGTTCTGGATAGCAAGAATGGACATGCGGGTTTTTGGACCAATGCCAAATTGGCGGATCTCAAGATTTCTCTTGCCGACGGAAAAGATTCAGTTGACAACCTGATTGCTAAATTGAACGTGCTTATCGATGAAACCGAAAAGTCTGGAGAATCACAAACTGCCGATTGGTATCCGATTGTTCCATCGGACAAAGCAGCCGACAAGTATTTGAACCTCATCGATGACTTATTGATTGAGCGACTGATGGGACAAATTGCCAGACTGCTTATCGAAATAATTGAACCGCGCAATCAATTTTTGGAACAATACTTTCGTTTGCTTACCAATGTATTTGATTGCGAAGTAGTTGGCATTTCTGTTTTAAGTTCAAATCATCCTTGGCTTAGCCTTAAGGCGAACTTGCCGGTCAGCCGCAAAGCAATGGAGACATTGAAGGATACTGCCTCCAAACAACTTGGTGCTCCAAAAGATTTGAAAGTGGAATTTCTTGGTGATGTACAGGACAAAGGCGGCGATGCCGTTGGTGCTTTTGAAATTCTGCCTGTAGTGGCGGACAAAACCAATATCGGCGCGCTTATTTTCGGCACTGCCGACAAGAAGGGTTTTGATGAGGCAAGCAAATTGGCCATGCGTCATCTCAATAAGATGATTTTGCCTGTCATGCGTCTCTTGCTGGCCAGTCAAGAAATTGAAGTGCTGTATCAAAAAGAGATGTATCGATCGTCAACCGATGCATCGACAGGGCTCTACAATCTTGAATTTCTCGTTGGATTTCTGCAACAGCAATTGCTCTTTTCTTATAGACAAAAAGCCCCTGTTGGACTGCTTATCGTTGATGTGGATAACCTTAAGGCAATCAATGATGAATTCGGCTATCAAATAGGCGATTTGGTTTTATCGAGAATGGCAAACAAGATGCTTACGATGACTCGTGCATCTGATCTAATTGCTCGTTATGGTGGTGATGAGTTTGCAGTCGTAATGCCGAATGCAGATTTAGCAGGTGCAAAAGTCCTGGCGGAGAAAATTCGTCTGGAGATGCCGACAATGAATTTTGTTCTTCCTGGTCAGAAGAAAGGTCCGAGGATAACTGTAAGCATCGGTTGCGCCGGATTCAACATGGAAGATTTGAACCCAGAGACAATTCTGCGCGATGCCAAACACGCGCTGCAACGCGCAAAGTCTTCAGGTGGCAACAAGGTCTCGGCGTAAGTATTCGACTGCCGGACATAGTGAAAGTGTCCATAGAATTGAACTTGTGAGACAAAGCCAGACTTGTGCAAGTATGCCAGGGAGCAGATCTGATTTTGCTGCTGATTGCCCGCCAGTGACGATGACCTGTGGTGCAGAAATAATTGCATTTACTAAGACAACTGCTGCTGCAATTAAACAAAGAGCAAGCGCTTGATTGAGAAATAGTTTGAAAGATTGCGCAGCCATAGTTTGAGCGGAAGAACTCAACTTACTTGCAACGGCTATGCCTGCCATTGTCATAGCTAACGTTATTACTGTGAAAATCCCAATTCCGAGATTATTGATAAGAGCCAGCTCTGGCGGAATTGCAACCATATTCAAAGCCTTAAGACTGGGCGAAGCAGCAAGAGTCTGCACGCTTATGAGAATCGTCAGCGGACTAATTGGTATCAAAAGATAGAGTGAAAAAATGAACCAAAACTTGAACAATGTTTTCTTGTTTTCTTTAACGGCAGCAAGTGCGGACTGTACCTGAGTCTTTCTATCGTGCGTGTCTTGAGAAAGGCGTAGGCGACAAAATGCCGTCAGTCTGTCGAGCCAAATCGTGAGCGACCAAACTGTAAGACCTATACCAAGAAAGGTAGTGGTCAAACCAATTGCCAGTTTCTGCATAAGAGCGTCAACCGTGATTGATTCCAGTGCCGAGGTGTCCGACAGGGTGTTTACACAAATGACAAGAGCGATATTGGCAAGCGCCAAAAGTAACGCCGGAAAAATGCAATACGGGAAGAAGAGAAGAGAGTCGGAAAGGGCTGTTTTCCGCCAACTTCCGTCTCTGAAAAGCCTCAGGGAAGAGCTTAATTGAGATTTATCATTGGGGGACATTTACCAAGCTCTCTGAGATTAGGCGCCGAGGCAACTTTAGGGGAAATCGTAAGTAACAAATGAACTTGAAACTAAGCTTACCAAATGCAGCTTCTTGACAAAATTTGCTACTATTTTCTGTCTTGATCTCTGCTGGAAAAGGTAGTCAAGAGAATAGCTTTCCATCGGCAAGGAAATCTTCTGTGATTCTGGTCTTGAACAAAAATTTGCCTGAGGCGGAAATTGCCGGCGTTGTGTCGGAAATTGAACGCCTGGGCTTTTCTGCGCAAGTAGTTTTGAACCAGCCCAACCCGCTGGTATTTGTATCAGGCGACGTCAAAGTTGTGCCTTCGCACTTGTTCAGCAATATTGCCGGTGTGGAAAAGGTAATGAAGCTGGGTCCTGCTTGTCCGCGTGTGGATAATTCGGAAGGCAGACCAGTAGTAGTAGGAAACATAAAAATTGGCTATGGGGCTAAGCCTGTCGTAATAGCCGGACCATGCTCAGTGGAAAACGAAGAAATGCTTCTGCAAACGGCCCATGCGGTGAAAGTTGCCGGAGCGGTTATGTTGCGCGGTGGAGCATTCAAGCCGCGGACAAGTCCTTATGATTTCCGTGGACTTGGTAAACAAGCTCTCGAGTATCTAGCGCAAGCAAGACGCCAGACAGGGCTTCCCGTAGTAAGTGAAGTTATGTCGGTGGAACAATTAGAAATTGCCTTGGACTACGTAGATGTCCTGCAAATTGGCGCGCGCAATATGTACAACTACGAACTGTTGAGTGCCGTTGGTAAGACTCAATTGCCGGTACTTTTGAAACGCGGCATGTCTGCCACCATAAATGATTTGCTGCAAGCAGCTGAATACATCATGCTTGCCGGCAATTCACAAGTCATTCTTTGTGAAAGAGGCATTCGCACGTTTGAGACGTACACGCGCAACACGCTTGACTTAAGCGCAGTTGCTGCCTTGAAGACGCTGACTAATTTGCCTGTAATTGTCGACCCAAGCCATGGTACAGGCAGAAAAGACCTTATACGCTCCATGTCGCGAGCGGCAATTGCAGCCGGCGCTGATGGTCTAATTATTGAAGTACATCCACAGCCGATGCGGGCAATGAGCGACGCTGCTCAAGCAATTACTCCAGTCGAACTGGAGAAAATTGTGATGGATACAAGAAAGATTTACGAGCTATTTTCCGAAGAAGCCACTTTTAGTTCGGCTCCTGCATTAAGCCTGGCATCAACTGTTTCCTAGATACACGTTAGAATCAAGTAGAGGTAAGACGTAATGAGTTTGACGAGAATACAAAAGTTGACGGTCTTGTCTATTTTGTCTCTGGCTGCGATTCAGCCAGGCTTTGCCGCTAAGGTGACCAAGGCTCAAACTCAAGCCAAGTCTAGTCAATCAAGTCAGGTAGAGCTGCTCTACATTGCCCAAGCAATGCCAGCTGCTAAAAAAGATGAGCCACAAGCTGATGCGGCAAACGTCAACCAAATTCCGCCGGTGCTCGTAAGCAATTTAGCAAAGGCCATCGATGACTATAAGGCAAGTCCAAGTGATACAACATGGGTGCCTGTAGTAACCTTTTTGCAGTCGCTTTTAAATGATTCGCAGGCAACTCAAGCCGATTTGACTAAGTTGCAGACCATTATTCCTCAACTGGGTCAATTGGGTCTCAAAGTATATGATGGCGGACAAGCCCGCATTTGGAGCTTCCCGCAGATAACACAGAGCCGCGAAATCATTGTTGAATGGCGTGAAGTCAAAGCTGTTAAGGTCGCCGGAGCTAAAGTTGCCACTAAGGCAGTAACTGCGCATACTCAATTGATAACCATTCCGGATGTGTATATCAATGAAGCAAAAGTAGTAAGCGTTCCCACGGGCGCAGCTGCTGTTAAACCAGCAGCAGTCAAAGGAGCTAAGACAGCAGCAAAAGTTGCAGCTCCTATAGCGAAAGTCCCTGGGGCTAAGTTTCTTGTTTTAACAGGCAATGACAAAACAGCCAAGACAGTTTGGTGGAGCTCTTATAAATTCACCAGTACTGGTTGGGTACCGGCATCTGACTTAATGGCTAGTATTCCTGCTTCCTTGAATAGCATTCAAGGAAAAGTCAGCTTGTCAGGCTCAGATTTGGTTGTAACCGTAACCCCAAGCGTTGGTACGACAACTAGTTATGGTAAGCCTGATGCTTCAGCCTATAAATTGGTATTCCACCTGAATGGCGGCAAATATGTCATGGAAGGCAGCGCTGTTGATGACAGTATCCATAGCGTCATCTTCCAATTCCTTAGAGCTGAGCGTGAAGGCCGATTGGAAATGGCCAAGGCATGGGTAACTGATCCCAAACTGGCAAGCATTCCGAAATATATTGGACTTCAATCACGAACAGATGGACAACTGCGCTTGGTTGCGATGCCAAATCCGTTGAATGGCTGCCAGCGTTTTCGTCTGGTTACATACGGACGCGATGATTTGATTTTTGATGTAGGTCGTAGAAATGACCCTAAGTCCAAACAAATTCAATGGGTGATAAAGGCCATTTTCGTTGCACCTGCTGATCCGGCATTGCAGAAATTTGCTCGCAACTTGCCGACCCTTGATCGTTCGACATTTGCTCGTTTGAATGCCGACATCGAAGAGACAACAGCCACTGCTCAATCATTGCAACCAGATCAATTGGAAGAGCCGGCGGATAAGAAATCTGTCGCCGCAACGCGCTCCACAATTAAATAATTCAAGTAGATAAAATCCGAGAAAGGAAACTCCAATGCAATACAAATTAGAGACGAGGCCGCCTGCTCAAGTGGACAGCGGTCTATTAGTGCTGGGCATTTTTCAAGACCAGTCGATAACCGACGCGATAAAAGCGTATCAAGCTGATTTTCCGCCGGCGTTTCTAGAAAAAATTACTCAGGCTATTCAAGAAGAAACTTTCAAGGGTTCGCCCGATCAGATTCTTATTTTGCCTACTTATGGCGAATTACCATCCAGAAAGCTGGTATTTGCTGGACTAGGCAAATCTGCTGATTATTCAATTCAACAAGCACGAAAGCTTGCTGCTAACACTGCTCGTCGCTTTTCCGTCAACGCCAAGACTGAAAAAATATGTCTCTTCCTGCCGAGCAAAACCGGCGAAAGAGATTTCGTCCAAGCCATCGTCGAAGGAGCAATTCTTGGCTCTTATACCTTCAACAAATACAGATCAGGCAAAGACGACAAGAAACAGTCGAGTTTAACTGAAATTGCTATTGCCGGAACAAAGCTAAGTGCCGGTGATTTTGAAAAGGCTTGTGAGAGAGGCGAAGCAATTGCTGAATCAGTAAATTTTGCTCGCCAACTAATTGCCGAACCCGCCAATCATTTGACGCCTTCACGTCTTGCTGAAGAAGCGCGCACAAAAGGACAAGAGCTTGGCTTGGTTGTAGAAATCCTAGAACAACCACAAATTGAGAAACTGGGAATGGGCTCTTTCTTAGGAGTAGCGAAAGGCGCCAAAGAATTGCCGAGACTTATTGTTATGCGCTACAAGCATGACGAAGCTAAAAAGACGATTGGCCTTGTCGGTAAAGGAATCACATTCGATTCAGGCGGCTTGTCTCTAAAGCCAGCCAACAGCATGGAACATATGAAATACGATATGTCCGGTGCTGCTTGCGTTATCGCCAGCGCACTGGCCCTTGCTAGATTGAAACCTAAGGTAAATGTGCTCGTTGTTGTCGGCGCCACCGAAAACATGCCGGGCGGACAAGCCTTGCATCCAGGTGACGTTGTGACAGCCATGAATGGCAAGACAATCGAAGTAAATAACACCGACGCCGAAGGACGCCTCGTCCTGGCTGACGCACTCTGCTACGCCATGCAAGAAGGCGCCGATGAAATTGTCGACGTCGCAACTCTTACCGGCGCTTGCGTGACCGCACTCGGACGTGTTGCCGCCGGCATCATGGGCAATTCGCAAGAGCTAATAGACAAGCTAATTGCTCGTGGCGCTGAAGCCGGTGAGAAATTCTGGCAGTTGCCTATGTACGACGAGTACAAAGACAGTCTCAAGAGCGATATTGCCGACCTGAAAAATGCCGGATCTCGTGGAGAAGCGGGCACATCATCGGCAGCAATGTTCCTCAAGGAATTTGTTGACTCACGTCCTTGGGCTCACATGGATGTTGCTGGTCCGAGCTGGCTCGATAAAGACAAAGACGAATGCAATAAGGGCGGCACAGCATTCAGCGTGCGTACTCTTTGCTATCACGTCCTTAATTCACAATAGATAACTATTTACACTTGTAGATTGAAAAGTAAACTGCGCCAATGCTCAGATGTAGTTTGATGAACTGTAAGTGGTTGTTGAACATTTTATGTTGATTGCATGATCGCTGAAAAGTCGCTTTGTGATTCGGAGTATAGCTTCATTGCTTTGGCTTAATGAAGTTTGCCGCAGGTCACGCGATGGGCACAACCACACTTTTGAAGAACTGTCTGCTTGACGTGGAATAATGAAAGGGTCAGGTGACAAAATCCATTGAACGCGATGAGCCGCTCAATTAGTGCTCTGTAAGACACAATTTCTCGCACTAGCGTTGTATGTGCGGATGCTGACACGATTCTTCTTCTTGCAGTATTCGAGCTATGTGCGCAATCGTGTTATAGGAAACGCAGCCATAGTTTTCTGATTCATATTTTTGCAGTAAGTTCTCGTTTATTCCAGCTCGTTCAGCAAGTTGTTTTTGGGTCAGGTGCCGAGCTATTCGCCACGATACAAGGAGTGACGGAAGATCATTGACTACGCTAGGTGAAGGAAGTTTCTTTGCGCCTGATGCAATATCGTCGTACTCTTTGAGTTCGCTCTGTAATTGTCTTATCTGTTCCTTGACAGATTTCAATTGTTCGGTAGCAACCCACTTGGGTGTATCCGGCAATTCGCCGTTCTTTATTTGACAAAGTGTCTTTAGCCACTTCTCCAAATTTGCTTTTGCAATTCTGTATTGTCTTTCGTTCTTAATCATTGGTGTCGCGCCTTAGTCGTATGCGAATAATACCTTTCGGATTGTCGTCTCGATCTGTCTGCCAAAACTGGATGTAGTTTATGAATGCTGGCGGACAAGGCATGTGAATGAAGATATCGCCCAAATGCAGTTTCTTTCTTTCGTCCATCCCCAAGCGAAGTAACTGTCGCCATGCTTCTGTTTCAGTCATTCCTATTGGTTCATAGACTAAATCATAGTCTCCTGGTTCCGTAGCATTTGTTATGTAGCTACCGTCCAGGTGAACTTCAGGACAATTTGCTTCACTCAGAATATCGACGACCCTTGAAAGAGCATCGAAAAGCTTTCGTCTGTGTGGTGTGACTGCAAAACGACTGCGCACCTCCTCTAAAGTGGCGTTATACACCCCAGGCGGGAGGTTTCCTGATGAATGGACTTGTGGAATCACAACCCCATTATATCGAGGGGTTGAATCCATAGTCAAGCCATTTGTCGTTTTTGATCTAGTGAGCTGTTTGAGCAACTAATTGAGTAATCGTTCTCATCAATGGGATGAGCTCGTTGGTTTGATTTGACTGGCTGACGGTGACTAAAATGCCGCCCCCGAAATCAGCGATGACTAAGAATCCCTGTGGTGTTCTGGCCACCATTTGGAAGACGTGGTTGTGACCGAGCATTTTTATTGTGTTTTCCGTGTTGAGGAAAATGCCTAATGCCCAGACGCCGACTGATTCTGCGTCGTGTCCTGCTGGAAGATTGTTGGCAATGAGAATGCCGTCGTGACCGACAATTACTGAGCCGGCAACTCCTGGTTGGCTGCCTATGTGTCCAAGCAAATTCTGCAATTCTTGAGCGGCTTCCATTGTTAGGACGCGCATGTCTGTTGATGAGAGACTGCTGGATGCTACTTTGCCTAATTTGGCTAGGTCTTTTTGATCAAGCAAGAATTTACCGATAGAAGAAATTTTGCCGGATGTCGTGTCTTGAGTTGTGTCGACATTCTTGGACAAGCGTCCGACACCTTCAATTTTTGGTGGCGGTGTTTGTGTGCTGCCTGTGGCTTGGCGAATAGTCTCAACGGCTTGAGTCAAATTGACTTTCGGTGCGGATGATAATGCTGATTCGCTGACGCCTAGGTTTTCGCTGAATAGCTTATCGAGATCGGATTCCGACACGTTTAAGATGCCGTCGTTGGCAGGTTGTGGAGCTGCTGCCGGAGCGGCTTGTGGAATTGGTGGTGCTACAGCAATTGGTGCCGGTACCGGTGGCTGTGGTTCAGGAGCCGGTGGAGCTTGGAATTCAATTGGTGGAGGTACTTCCGCAATTACAGGTGGTGGCGGCGGCGTGATGACCTGGGGCACTGGCGGTGCTTCAACGACTGGAGGCTCGACAACCGGTGGAGGAGGAGGTGGTGGTGCAACCGGAATTGGTTGCGGTGGTGGTGCTGCTTGCTGAGGGACTGGAGGTGGCAAAGGCGGTGCAGCCGGTATCGGTTGCGGAATTGGCTGTGCGTTTGACTGTACTGGAGATTTGTCGCTTATACCTAAATTGCTGGAGAAGAGCTGATCAATAGCAGCGTCATCCATATCAGCAAATAGACCTGATTGTTTTGCAGGCTGCGGTGGCGGTGCGGGCGGAGTTTGTACTTGCGTGGCTGGTTGTGGAGCCGGTGGAGGCTGCACTGGAGCTGCCGGAGCCGGAGGCGGTGCTTGAATTACGGGTGGAGCTTGAGCAACTGGTGGCGCTTGCACTGGCTGGCTGGCAACTTGTGGTTGACCTGGATTTACAGCAGTGCCTGCATCAACAATGCCTAGATTTTCAGAAAAGATTTTGTCGATAGTACTTTCATCAACATTGAATAGTCCTGATGGATTTGATGCTGCGACAGGAGCCGCAGCTGGTTTTACTTGTGGTTGAGGCGCAGCAGCGGCCGGTACAGGAATTGGTGCTGGAGGTGGGCTTGGTGCAGCTGCCGGCTGTGCAACTTGTTGTGGTGCAACAGGTGCAGGTGGAGAAGAAGGAGTTGGTGGAGCTGCCGGAATGGGCATGGGCGGCTCCATTGGAGCAACACTCAAATCAACATTTTGATCAGACATCAACTGGGGCGATGTAGCTTGCCCTGGATTGTCACCGAGAATACTTGATAGTCGACTGATTATCGACTGTGGTTCGCTGGATGATTCGACTTCTGCTGGTTGCGCCGGTGCCGGAGCTATACTCTGAGGCAAAGGAGGAGGCAGAGGTGGTGCAGCAGGTTGTGGTGGCGCTTGATTCATCGCCATGCGTTCTTGAATCGGTATGTCAAAGCGGCTGATTACTTGCTCGTCGTTAGCTGCCGGAGCAGCTGGTGCTGCAAGAGGCACTGCTGGTGGTATTGGCGGCACTGAAGCTGCCGGCATCGGTGGAGGCGGTGGTGCTGACAGTTCCGGCATAGGAGGCGGCGATGGCGTCGCACCAGGAAGGGGTGGCATTGCTGTTGGTAGAGGTGGCGGTGCTGATGCTTGTGCGGACTGCGTTGGGACCGGCTGTGGAGTCATGCCACCTGGTCCACCTAGACCACTGTCTTGCTCTGAGGTAAATGCTTGCCAGAAGCCAGTCTCTAATTGCTCAGCTTCTTCATTCCAGGCTTTTTGCTCTTGTTGCGCTTGCCATAATCCTTTTTCCAAATCATTAGGTGCTCTCCCATCCGGCATAGGCGGAGGAGGCGGCGGTGGTGGTGGTGCATTACCCCAGGCATTGGATTGTGCGTCTGCTGTTTGTCCCATCAAATCAATTGATGCAAGGGGACTGGGAGCTGGAGTCTCTGTTGGAGCTGTTGGCACCGGTGGTGGTTGAGACCAACCTGGTTCTTCCCAGGCTCCGCCTGCTGGAGCATAACGGTTGTCTTCCTGGAAGTTTGGTTGTGCAAATTGTTGGTCCGGGGGCATCGGAGGCGCATTTGCTTCAGCGCTAGGCCACGCGGTTGGCGGTGGCGGCTCCGTAGTTTCTTGCTGTGCTAGAGTTTGCTTTTCTTCTTGCACTTTGCGCCGAATAGAATCTGCCAGTGTCAAAGGACCTTCTTCGGCAGGTGCTTCTGGGGCACCACGTCCAAATCGACCACTCAGAGTTGTACTCATTGATTGTGAGTGATCTTCTATTGGATGCGAGCCGTCTTCAGCGGTGACGTTTTGATTTGTCGTTGACTGATTGCGTTTAACATGAGGAAAGCGACTTGCACTTTTCGGTGTGTGCGAAGCTTTGGGAGGCTCTTTTGCTTGTTTTTTGCCACCGCCAAATAAGTTGGTAATGAAAGAAAGCGGGCCGCCACTAGGTTTCGGCAATTGTTGG
>JAKFVJ010000127.1 GCA_021732245.1 Candidatus Obscuribacterales bacterium
GGTCTATTTATGTCGTCTATTTTTGGCAGTTTCCAGTGCTTTCTACCGGGTCAATTTCGGGGTTTTTACTAGGATTTACCGTGGTAAGATGGCTCTAGGAAGGGGCTCCTGGGCATTTAAAAGGTCCACCTGGATGAGTTTGCACCTGTTTCAATCACCACCAATGACAGCAAAAAAGACAACTAGACTTTTAGCTTTGCTTAGTTTGAGCTTGGCTTTGTCGTTTGGCTGTGTTGCCTCCGCCAGCGACGATCCTAATATCGTCAGATTGGAAAAACGCTTTTTTGAGCATGATTATCCTAAAGATACGACTGAAGCCAGAATTGAACGTCTGGAAAAAATGGTCTTCGGCGAAGCAAAGACAGGACCGATACAAGAGCGACTCAACTCTTTGATGTCTGTCGTTCCTGCAGATAATAATGCAGCTGAACCGGCTAAGACTAGCCCGACAACTGCCAAGCAGTCAAATAATTATGATGCGACACGATCGGCCAGTGATGTGCCGACAGCGGACGTACAAGAATTTGATGACACGCCGGGACCAGCAGGCAACTATCCGGCCATTTCAGCAATTGAAACCAAATTGCTAGGGCGTGAGTACAATGATGAACCTGCCCGCAAGAGACTCGATCGCCTAGAAACAAAAGTTTTTGGTAAGCCTTCAGGTATAGATGACATGACAGAGCGCATGGATCGTCTAAAAATGAAGACTGGTGTAGATGTGGCTAAGCAAGCACCTACGGGATCAGACTGGGCTGACGATGACGATTTCTCATTCGACAATTTACACAGTGCACCTAAACGCACATCACCGCCTCTGACTTACACGCCTCCGGCCAATGCCGACGGTACAAGTTTTAGTGGACGCAATGTGCGCCAAGATATGCAACGTGCTTTTGGCATGCCGAGTTCCGGAAATTCAATGGGTACTGCGCCGCAGTCGGCTCCGGATTATCGCAATCGTAATGATTACGCCTATCAAGCACCAAATGCGGTGCCGGCTCAAGAAGCCACCGGTGGACTTAACCAGCAAGTCACACAGTTGGAAAATTTGATTTTTGGTAAGAGTTATCCAAAAGATTCTTTGCCTGCTCGAGTAAACAGGCTTGAGTTGACTTTATATCCACAACAACCGTTGGCTGTGACGACGCCTCTGCCGGATAGAGTAAGAAGAATGCTGGGCACGGTACCGGGAGCGGTCCCCAGCGCAACTGCTAATCGCGGTTATGCGCCGAGTTATTCACAACAGCAACAACCAAGTTATTCACAAGATCCAAATCTTGCTGATGATCTAAGCGACATGGATAATTCCATGAGCTCTGATTTCCCCAAACCGGCTCCACAATATCAAAAGCGTTCAAGTGGATTGTCCAAAATTATCAACTCGATTGGTTCAATGATGGGTAGTGGATACGGTGGTGGCTACACAACACAAAGTGGCACGCTTGTCACCGATCCGCAAACAGGACTTTTATATGATCAGGCAACAGGTGTATTGATCGATCCGTTAACCGGTGCTGTTGTTGGACAACGTTATCCAGCTAATCCATCACCAAGTTACGGCGGTTTCAATAACGGGTTCAGCCCTTATGGTGGTGGCGGCATGATGGGTGGATCCGGACTTAGATTTGGTTTCGGCGGCATTGGTGGGATGTGGCCCTAATACTAGTAACTGGTGGCACAGGCTTTGTGGGTAGTCGGGTAATCCCCGCTCTACTTGAAGAAGGCTATCAAGTTCGCATGATGTCTCGCGGCAATGTCGACTGGACTGACACGACAATGGCTGAATTAAAACGCGCGGGTGTTGATGTCATCGTTGGTGATGTCAGAGATCCACGCAAACTTTTAGAAGCCGTCGACGGCGCCAAGATAATCATCAATCTCATCGGCATAACTCAACAAACCTCAGATACTACTTTCGAGGACATCCACGTCGAAGCTCTCAAAGGACTTATTGAAGTCGGACAAAAATATGGTGTTGAAAGATTCATTCATGTAAGTTGTCTCGGCGCATCACAATATTCAGAAAACGTCTGCTTTAAGACGAAGGCGCAAGGCGAAGAAATCGTCAAAGCCAGCAAATTCATTTGGACAATTCTTAGACCATCTTTGACTTTCGCTGAAGACAGTATTTTCCTAAACAAATTAGTCAACATAGTGAAAGCCTCTCCAGTAATCCCTGTCGTCGACAGCGGTTTAAATAGACTGTCACCAATTTACGTAGATGATGTTGCTGACTGCATTGTCCAAAGCATTTACAACAAACACACAGCCGAACAAACCTACGATCTCGTCGGACCCAACTCATACAGCATCTCCGAATTCCTGCAACTCATCGCTCAAGCCAAAGGCAAAAACAAACCCGTCCTCCACGTCCCATCGTCTATGGCAAAAGCCCTGGGCAACTTAGTAACCAAAGTTAAACCCGACAACCCCCTAAACAACGACCTTGTCAACCTCCTAAAAGCCGACTCCGTGGGCGACAAAGACGCCATGCTCGCCACCTTCGCCGTCAAATGGAAAACGTTTGAAGAATGTCTAACCAACTTAGAAGACTAGCCAGTTGTCAACGAGTGCTAAAATTGAGCCGAAGCGAAGCAAGCACGGCGATCTGAGCCGTGCGCCCGCGGAGCAAACTACGGATGCCGGCTGGCAGGCGAAAGTCGAGCTGGCACAGCGAGACTGGAGCTTACATATGATCCGACCAAACAAACCCATCCAATTACTCGAATGGGGCCAAGGCACAACCACACTGAACCAAGTGTGGACAATATGCGGCAAAGGACGTATCGCGTCGATCAAGCAAGTTGATTGCATTACCACGATGGTCATCGACATCGAAGGTGGCTTTGACAAAAAGAATTTGAACGACAACTCCATCAAGTTGACTCAGCAAGGCGAAGGAATGGCAGCGCACTCAGAAGATTGGGGTGAAGTAGGCTTCGGTATTTTGAAGTCGGTTGAATCGCAATCAGGTAAGCGCCAAGTCACCGTTGAAATTAAAGTAGCCGCTAAAGTCGGCAAAGCTCACCCAGACTAAGTTGCATAAAAAGACAAAAATTACTTGGGCTCTCATTGTATTGGGACTGATAGCAGCAGTTGCAGTTCCATTGTTGCGTAAGCCATTTTCTCCGCCTCGTGAGAGGTCTCGTTTTTGCATTACTGAATCGACACTTTCTTGCGACAGAGAAGACTGGGTCAAAACAGAACCGGGAGTATGGGAAGCACTTGCGCCCAACGGCGTGAGCCGTATTTACAAATTTGTCAGACGCGAGACAGGAGTTCTATCAAACGGCACTGTAGTTAAGTGCGATGATGCGACGGTTTATATCCCGGACGAGGGAGAAGAAGGAACGCTGCGTTTTATGCAGGGCAGTGACTGGTTTGATTACACTGGTACCGTTCGAGCTCCCAGCCAGATTGAAAGTATCTATGAAGATGGTGCCAGACTTTTGGCAGGCAAGGATATAAAAGGAGCCATTGCAAAATTTGATGATTGCATCAAGCAAGATCCGAGATTTGTCACTGCTTATTTACTTCGCGGCAATGCCTACAACCAGCTTGGACAAAAAGATAAAGCGAAAGTTGACTGCGACACCGCTGACGAATTAGCAGCCGACTGCAAGTACGCTCAGGAATTACGTCAAAAGATTGGATCCTAGCGGAACCAAGAAGCAAACGGCGTCATGTCGTGGATAAATGCAATGTTGCCTGTGAGCACAGCACTTTGCTCCATTGGAGTTTTCTTTTCAATTTTTCCCAGTGGATCGATAATTGCCGAGGGTCCTGTGTTGGCAGCCATCACCAGATAACGTTTGGTTTCAATTGCGCGGACAGTGGCAAAGGCAAGCATCTGATCGCCAATCATTGAGTTGTGGAACCACGTGAGGTCGCAGAGGTTAACAATGACGGTGCCACCGGAGCGAACTGATTCGGCAGTAATCTCAGGTGAAATAGCTTCAAAACAAATATTTGGAGCAATGAGTCCTGATGGCATGTAAAACATAACAGGACGTTTTCCCGGTGTAAGACCTCTGCCTGCCGGTGTGGAAGTCAGTTTGCGCAAAACATCCGGCAAATAATTTGCAATGTCGGGTGTGTACTCGCCAAACGGCACAAGGAAACGCTTGTGGTAAATGCTGTCGAGAACTGTGCCGTCTTTTGTTATACCGAATGCGGAGTTGTACGGATGCTTGCGCTTGTCGGAATCAAGCCCGCCGAGAATGATGTCGATACCGCGTTCGTGCGCAAGATGAGATAGGAATTGACGGGTGCGTTGATCTTCTTTTAGATAGGTAGGCAAGGCATTTTCGTGAAGCACGGCCAGTCCCTTCGGACAGGCTGCAACCAACTTGCCATATTTGCTCAACAGTTGTTCAAAGCTAAAGCGCGGCTTTGGTCTGAGCATATCAATGCCGATGTTGGGCTGTAGAAGAGAAACCGTCAAAGACGGCGCATCACGATCGGCTGGGCCTTGCGCCATTCTTGATTGTCCCCAGATATAAATGTTGGCGACTACAAGTGAAATCATTAGTACATTGATTATTGCCATTGGAAAATTCGGCATAGCAAGTGACTGCCACTTTTGCTTGTTGAATAGTGTGGCAATTAATCCGGAAAGGGTAACGTTGACTGCGACGATGAGGAATCCAATGCCGATGCCGCCAATTAAACTGGCGCTTTGCATAAGTGGAAGCTGGCGGTATTGCGAGTATTCAAGCATGGACCAGGGTACACCCAGAAAGTCCGGATGATTGCCAATTTTGTTGTGGATTAAAACCCAAAGAAGCGGCAATACCAACAATGCAGGCAGACGCCATTTGCCATCGATGGAACGCGGAATGATACCACCAGTTAGAGGCAGCACCTTTAACAATAAAGCGAAGAGAGCCGTAATAAGTCCTTGGTGGCACGAGACTGCGATCCAAATACCTGCCGACATTATCAGGCTCTGCCAATCGTCAAAGCCCATCCAGCGTAAAGGATGGAGATGCAGATACCAATTCAGATAAACAAGGTTGTAGGCAAAGCCGAAACAAAAGCCGCGGATGAACGATTGTAGAAAGTTCGGCGCTTGCGCGACAAGTAAAAACAGTGGCACTAGCCCAAACCAGGCTAGATACCACTGTTCAATACCAGGAGCTGAAAGTCCCAGCAAGGCACCGGATAGTATGGTGACCGCAGCGGTAAACCATACACGCGCACCAGTAGCAGAAACCGACTTTTCAGTCTTAGCTTTGGCTTTATCTGCCACCACGGCACCGGATTTTTCTAGGATCCCTATTGATTAGATATGGAATCGATGTACTAGAAAGACCTTATACCTTGCCTTGAGATTTCGCAAGCTCTGCTTTTACTTTAGTTTGTATTTCTGCCAACAACTTAGGATTTGCTTCCAAATATTGGCGAGCGGTGTCACGTCCTTGACCAATACGCTCTTCGTTATAGCTGAACCAGGTGCCCGACTTTTTCACAATGTCAAGCTCGGCAGCCATATCTAGCACGCAACCGGCAGTGTTGATGCCTTGTCCGTAGATGATATCGAATTCGGCAATTTTGAAAGGTGGTGCTACTTTGTTCTTAACGACCTTAACCTTAACGCGGTTGCCGAACTCGGAGCCATCCTTCTTAAGGGTTTCAATCTTACGGATGTCCAAACGAACTGAAGCATAGAATTTCAGAGCGTTGCCACCAGTGGTGGTTTCTGGATTTCCGTACATGACGCCAATTTTTTGTCTCAATTGGTTAATGAAGATGACGATGGTTTTGGTTTTAGCCACAACACCTGTCAGCTTTCTCAAAGCTTGGCTCATTAAACGAGCTTGCAAGCCTGGCAAAGAGTCACCCATATCGCCTTCGATTTCCGCTTTTGGAACAAGAGCGGCAACTGAGTCAACAATTACCAGATCAACAGCGCCGGAGCGGACTAATTGCTCGGTAATTTCCAGAGCTTGTTCACCGGTGTCAGGTTGAGAGATCAACAGTTCTTCAACGTTGACGCCAAGCTTGCGGGCATATTCCGGATCCATAGCGTGTTCAGCATCGACAATGGCAGCAATGCCACCCAATTTCTGCACTTCGGCAGCAATGTGCTGAGCAAGTGTGGTTTTACCGGAAGATTCCGGACCATAAATTTCAATTACGCGACCGCGTGGCAATCCGCCAACACCGAGGGCAACGTCTAAAGAAAGGGCGCCTGTTGGTACCACTTCAATTTGTCCTTGGCGGGAATCGCCCAGGCACATGATAGAGCCATCACCAAATTGCTTCTTAATGGAATCAAGAGCCAGACCAAGCGCTTTCTTGCGGTCGGCTGAACTCTCGCCGGACTCCCCTCTGGATTTTGAATTCTTCTCCACTGCTGCTTCCTTGGTTGCTTTTTCTTTTGTTGCGAATGCCATTGCTCTTCTCCTAAGTTGGTGGGTAATGCCGCCGCCGGCATTAACAAGGGTCCGACAAGAACAATAGGCGCGTGCGCCGACTGTCTCATCTTACTTCCAGGGTCCCCACCCTATATTCCAAGCTGAATTATAGCGGTTTGTTCAAAAGGTGGGAATTAAAAGTAGCAGCCCTGTCGTTTGTATATGCGGTACTACCTGTGGTGGGTTTCAATAGCCCGGACAAGGGTATAAAAATGTTGCTAGGCAACAAATTCGTACTTATCAGCCGTTCTTCTATATAGACGGTCAAGAGGGTCGAAAAGTTCAAATACTGGCAACTGAATTTATCTTTCTATGAAACAGCCACCAAAACCCCAATCTATGAAACAGAGCGATCTATTTGATTCGTTCAATCCACTTGAGATGAACAAAATCGTTGGCATGGCCGACGAGATTGAACTTCCCAAGCACCAGATTCTTTTTTCATCCGGCGACAAAACCCAGGCAATCTATTTAATAGAGAAGGGGCGTGTCCGTTTGTCGCGCGAAGTGGGTGATGGTAAAGAAGTACTTCTGGCACTCTTTGGTGTCGGCGATATGATCGCCGATGCTATTTGGGAATCGGGCTATCACGAGAGCACAGCCGAAACGCTTGAAGACTCGAAATTCTATGAGATTGGCGAAGATGTCTTTAAAGAACTCTTGCGCACCAATCCCGAATTCGCCGGGCGCATTATTCAAATTGCCGGCTCAAGACTTAAGCAAGCCGAAGCCCGGATGGAAGACTTGGTCTTTCGCCAAGTACCGAGTCGGATTGCTCGCTTACTAATTACTTTGTCGGAGTCTTACGGCAAAGTGACAACCAACGGAATCCGGGTAGACTTTCGCCTGACTCACCAAGACATTGCCGACTTAGTAGGCTCGTCGCGGGTCACGGTGACCCAAGTCCTCAACAAATTCAAAGCCAGCGGTTGGATAGATATTGAAGGCAAGCGGGTGACCATTCACAATAGCGAAGCTCTTGAAGACCTCGTAAATCACTTTCCTTAATCAAAGTGAGCCACAATAAAGGGTCTTATGACAACCAGGCGATATAATTAAACGCTATGTGCCCGTAGCTCAGCTGGATAGAGCGTCGGTCTCCGAAGCCGAAGGTCTCGAGTTCGAATCTCGACGGGCACGATTATTTTTGTCATGGAAACTTTTGCTGTGACCAGTGCCAAAACTCTAGCGAGCCAAGTTGAGCTTATTGTCGGACCGTATAGATCCGGTAAAACGGAACTTGTCCTCAAAGAGCTTGTGGAATTTAGCCTGGCAAAGCCACTGATGAATTCGCTTGTCATGGTGCCGTCGGCGCGCTATCGTAATTTGTTGAATAAGCGTATTAAGAAACTGCTCAGCGACTCAGGAATTTTTGGGCTGAACATCATGACTTTTTCTCAAGTCTGCCAAATGATTGTCTCGGCAGGAAATGAGAGTGCCCATCTCATACCAGACAAATTGCGTGCGCGTGTCGTATCTCTGGTTCTGAGCGATCTCGTGACGCAGAAAAAGTTGCCGACTTTGGAACCGATTGCTGGTTTTGTTGGCACGTCACCTGCATTGCTCAAGCTTATTGATGCTTTTGAACGAGCAGGTATTAGTTCCACAGAAGTGCTGTCGAAGTTATCAAAGGCTCCGTTTTCTGATTATCACCAAGAGCGGGCACTGGTCTATGACGGCTATTGGAAAAAACTTGATGAGCTGGGACTTTTAGACAAAAGAAGACTAGGATTTCTCGCCCAAGAATTGCTTAACTCAGGCAAGATAAGCGGACTGGGATTTGATTGGTTCATTTGTGATGGATTTGATCGTATTAGTGGGTTGCAGTCGAAAGTTATTGAAGGGCTTACGCGACATGCAGCCAAAACATGTTTGCTGTTTGATTTTGAACCAGAGCAAGAATCGCGGCTAAAACAATATCAATGGAAAGAACGTGGTTATATTGATCTTGTAAATGTGTTGAAGCCGCAAACGCGTCCAACCCCGGCAATTAAAGTTGCTCAGCGCCAAGATGAAGTATTTAGCGCGCTCGATCGTTTTGTTGAGATGCAAGAAATTGCGCGTCGAGTGAAAAAGCTTATTGTGGTAGATGGGAAACATCCGGGTGAGATTTTAGTCACAGCTCGTGAAATTGGACCATATAAAGCAGCAACCATCTCCGCTTTTCGTGAGTTTGGGGTCCCATACTTTTTGGACGACAGCGTTAGTTTGCTGGAGTTGCCGCTGATACAGTTCTTGTTACGCTTAACGAAACTTGCTGTAAATGACTTCAAGCGTTCTGATGTCATTGCTTGCCTTCGAAGTCCATTTTTGTCTGCTGGGCAACTGGGGATTAACGAAGAGCTTGTATGCGAAATTGACCGCATAACCCTTGCTAAGAAACTTGTTTCAGGAAAAGATAGATGGATTAAAGCCTTTGTTGATAAGCCTCTACTTGCTTCTGCGCTAGAGAAGTTCTTCAACGCTGTTACACCTAGCGCCGAGGCAATGACAATAACGGAACATTGTATATGGCTAGAAAATCTAATTGATCAACTCATGGTAAATACCAAGGAGGACGATGATCCTGCTCAAAAAGTTTTGGGTTACGATGGCCGTGCGAAGGTGGAAATTCGAAATGCGATTGCTTTATTGATTCAGGAAGAAAGAATATTCAATACGGGCAAAATAGCGTTCGAGAATTTTATAAAGACATTTGAGAAGCTTATTGAGGATAGTAATTACCCAACACGTGCGGGGTCTCCAGAATGTGTAACTATCTGCAGCGCTGAACTATCACCCAATAAATCTTTTGAAGCGGTTTTCGTTGCTGGATTGGTTGAAGGACAATTTCCGCAACGTTCGGGAGTCGCTGGGTTTGTGGGCAGTGATGTGTTGGCAACTTGGGCTCAGTTGGGTATTGACATTGATAATCCTCGCGCACATCCAACATATGAGTGGGCACTTTTTCAGGCACAAATGGATCGAGCAAAGAGTTTTGTGTGTTTGTCATATCCGCATTATGAATTATCTGGTCAAGAATGTGTGCCGTCCTTTTTCTTGCAGAGTGTGGAGAAAAAGGCAAAAGGTTTTATAGCGCCTTATCAAAATTCACTAACCAGTCCGGCATCAGCAGTCGATGCAATTAAGGGCTGGCACTGGTTGCATGAAGGCTTGGAGAGTGACTTTGCCGGTGTTCCTGCAATAAATAAGCTAGAGACGAATTTGTCCGGGCGTATCGGACTGTCGCAGATGCGCATACTAGGTGGCAATGAAAGTCTCTACAACGGCTGGCTTGTTGATCCGGTGAAGGCGGGCGTTTTAAAAATTGATATGCCTGAGCATTTTAGTGCCAGTAGGCTAAACGACTATGGCAGATGTCCATTTCGCTATTGGGTATCGCATGTATTGAATTTAGAGCCACGTATTGAACCGGAAGCAGGCTTGTCGCCGAAGCTGTTGGGTAATCTCCACCACTACATTCTCGAAACGTTTTTCAAAAAGTTGGCTACTAACAAAATAGATTTCTATTTGGCGCTGAAGGAAAACATTGCAGAACTGCTGGATGAGGCAATTAAGTCCGGCTGGTCCTGGATTGAAAGACGAGAAGAATTTTTGCCCGGCAAGTTCTGGAAGTACGAACAAGAAGATATTGCGTTTCGTTTGCGTAGACTAATTGCTCGTGAGCGTGAGCGCGGCATCGCTGATAAGGACCAGTTTGCTCCGTATATGTTCGAAGCGTCTTTTGGTCGCGACAATTCGCCGATGTTGGAACTTTTAGGGAAAGACAAAGTGTCTATCCGTGGACAGGTTGATCGTATTGACGTGACTGGTTCGGCTGGAGCACAGAAAGTCAGGCTAATTGACTACAAGACTTCTAGTCAGGCTATTTCAAAGGCGGACGCAAGCCAGGGCAGAAATCTGCAATTGCCATTGTATGCGTTGGCGGTTGAGCGAGCGATTATGCCTGGTAGCCATGTCTCTAAGGCGATGTATGTCAGCATCAATTCAGGCGAAGTCGTTGGTACCCTGGATTTCGACGAGCCCGGTACTGATGAAGATTCGAATCTTCTTCAACTCACGGAAGAGTATGTGCAAACGTATGTCAAAAATATGCGCAGCGGTGACTTTCGTGTCATGCCTAATGGCGAACACGTTTGTAAGAGTTGTATCCACAAAAAGTCTTGTCGGATAAGCGAATTGATGGAAGTGGAGGAAGCCGATGAGTCTGACTAACGAACAGAAGTTGGCTGTCGAAGCCATTGACAAAAATGTGCTTGTTTCCGCTGGTGCGGGCTCCGGTAAAACGCACGTGCTTGTTGAGCGCTTTCTAGAGATACTGCGCAAAAACAGCAGGCTGTCTGTCGGGAATATCATTGCCGTAACTTATACTCACAAAGCTGCTGATGAAATGCGCAGCCGTCTTAAAGAGCGCATGGAGTCTCTAAGCAAGGGCGAAGAAGCTAGGCGCTGGCAAGAGTGTTTGGCCGAACTCGACGGAGCGAAAATAGGCACTATCCACTCTTTGTGCCAGTCCATACTGAAGTCATTTCCGGAAGAAGCGGTTGTTGATCCGGCATTTTCCGTTTTGGATGAAATGGAGGGCGCTGAGCTTCTCAATGAAAGTTTGGAAGAAGTCCTCTACGAGTCGGTGAGTGCCAGTCCCGAGATACACGACTTTCTCACAGCTTATCCGGTGGATGCTGTACGCAAGTGGCTTGAATCACTGGTCAAATCGCCAATTACCTTTTTTGAAGCACGTGAAAAGCTTGGTGCTTTCGATGACCAAGACTTTGCACGAATGTTTGCGAATGTGGCTGCACAGGTTAAAGAGCGTGTGGTAAGGGACATGTGCGCTGATAAGCGGTTCGGACATGTGCTTGCAGAACTTGCTCCGCCATTTGCAGATGATGCTAACAAGCTGGAGCAACATCGCCGTAATGTCGTAAATTTGGCATCTAGAATTTTGGCTGATGGTTCGTTTGACGAGCGGTTTCAATCTCTAAGAGAAATCAAAGCAATTTCGGTTCGCACGTCAGGCGGTAATGGCGAAGATGCCAAAGCATTGCGCCAGGTGATTAGCAGACTGAAAGACATCAATAAAGCCTATTTGCCTGAGTTTTTAGACAACTTAAATGAGGCGGATGCCCAAGCTATTGCTAGCATCAAGGCGTT
The DNA here is from genome assembly GCA_021732245.1 of Candidatus Obscuribacterales bacterium. GTDB lineage: Bacteria > Cyanobacteriota > Vampirovibrionia > Obscuribacterales > Obscuribacteraceae > SBAT01. The sequence goes on from JAKFVJ010000127.1 coordinate 11,577, forward strand.
GATTTATTTGGCTGACAGAGTGCTAGCTAGTTTCAATAAGAAAAAGTTGGCGCATCAAAAGCTCGACTTCAACGATCAAATCATGCTTGTTCATAAGTTGCTTGCCAACAAAACAAGTCGCGCGCGCAAGCACTACAGCCAGACGATTGCCGCAATACTCATAGACGAATTTCAAGATACGAACGCTATTCAGGCAGAGATACTGGAGTCGCTCTTAGGTCCACAGGCGCGTCTGTTTTTGATTGGCGACGACAAGCAGTCAATTTATAAATTCCAGGGTGCGGAAGTGGAGACATTCAACCGTTGGCGCAAACGTATTGTCGATAAGAATGCTGAAGGCTTATTGGTAGAGTTAAACAAATCATTTCGCAGTCATCCGGAAATAGTTGCCTTTGTTAATTATGTATTTGCAGGACTGCTTGATGACAGCGTAATAGACTATCGAGCTCGATTCCAGTCACTGACACCCCATCGTTCAGATGATGCGCAATCACCGCGTGTGGAGCTTGTGGCATTTGATGGAAGTGATGAAGAAGGCGGACGGAAAAACCTGAGCGTGCGTCTCACGGAAGCTGACGCTGTTGCTTGCTGGATTGAAGAAAAGGTCAAGAAGCAGGCTGTCGTATTTGAAAAGTCAACGTCCACTACGCGACCAATAGCCTATGGTGATTTTGCCGTACTTGTGCAAGCAAGAAAAGATTTCGTCTACATCGAGCAGGCTTTAGCTAGTCACAACATCCCTTACATAACAATAGCCGGCAGCGGCTTGCTATATGCTCAGGAAGTTTACGATATCGAATCAGCGCTAGCCTTTTTGTGGTGCCCAGAAGACAGTCATGCGCTGATGACTATACTTAGATCGCCGCTTGTGGGACTAAGTGACGATGTGATTCAAAAACTGATGATGGCGGCAAAAGATAGCCAATCTCTGTGGCATTATCTAAAATCTGTAGCGCAAGAAGATGTAAGACCGGCTGTAGATATGCTTGATTCTTGGAGGAAGCATGCCTCAGCTGAGTCCGTGGGCAGGTTGGTCCAAACTATTATTGCTGACAGCAATTACGAAGCAATTTTGTTGGCGCTGCCAAATGGCAAGCAGCGTTCTCGAAATATCTGGAAATTCCAACAGCTTTCTTTTGATCACAACCATATGCCAATTGGTGAATTCTTGCAGGCACTGCAAAGTATGCGCGAATTGGCGGTAAGGCAATCTGCGGCACCGATAGACATGGGCGATTCGGTCAAGCTTATGACTATCCACGCCTCTAAGGGGCTAGAATTCCCTGCTGTAATTCTTCCGGTGTTGGATGGCAAGGCAACTAGCAATTCACCCAAACTTATTTTCCACAGACAATTTGGCATGGCTTTCAATTGCGCGCGTTCTAAAACCGATGAAGTGCCCTCGCTTTACGCCGCGGCTAATCATATGGAGCGCGACATGCAGATAGCCGAAAAGAAACGTCTATTCTACGTAGCCGCCACCAGAGCCCGCGACTATTTGTCACTATTTATTGAATATGATGGCGGAGACAGAGCTTCCTTTGCGGACTGGATGACTTCGATTGTCGACATTGGCGCTATAGATGATGACGCTGGTATTGAAACAAAGACACTGGACAAAAACTGCTCAATTCAATTGCGCCGAGTGGACAGCGAAGCTCTAACCAATTGGCAGGAAGATGTATTTGAATCAACACCTGATAACAAGTCTCAAGTTGAGTCCAGTGTATCTTTCAATGAGAACATGCTTGAACCTGTTTCTGTTGTGTTAACCGAGCCAACTGTCGATTGGCAGTTGCTCGGCAGAATAACATCATCGACAGACACGCCAGTAATCGCTCCGACAGTATTGGGACAATTCTTCCACTTGATCATGCAGCGCTGGCAGCCCGGCTGGAAGCAAGTGCCGGAAAATGTTTTGAATGAGCTGGCCCATCACAAAGAAGTCCGCGCGATTCATGCTGAGCAAAGAAGAGCACTCATAGCTGAAGCGGAAAAGCTCGTTGAAACATTTGTCTCCAGCGAGCTTCACACCATTCTCAATTCCTCCGTTAGGACTTTCCGGGAAATTCCGTATCTAATCTCAGCACGGGAAGGTCGCCCCGATTTGCTGTTGGAAGACAGCAACGGACAATGGCGAATCATCGACTTTAAGGTCAACAAGGCGGAATTCTTGGAGCTGGACAAAGAGCAGCTACGAAAATATCGCAAGCAAGTCCTCGGCTATCTGGAAGACATCGAGGCGCTCACAGGAATTCGCGCAAGTGCATTTCTCTACTTCGCCAGAGAAGGAAGATTAGAGCCGGTCGCATTGGAGCCAAGTATCGTCTAGCCATTTAGGCAGTTCGTGATTTGGCCCTGGACGATTTTTTTGCTTGTCGTTCATTGGAATTGAAATTCACACTTTTTAGAAGTTGTTTTGCTTGCGATTCCGTCAACGTAACGCTTGCCGTAAGCAACTTCTCTTGCAACGGTTCTTGGTCTAATTTTGCTTTGGAGGTTTCCATGGATGCTTGGTAAAATGCGTACAAAAAATCAAGTAGTTCGCCTTGAGAGCAACCAAAATCGCTCACTAATCCCTTGATGCCTTTTCTCGTGTTGGGAAGTACGTCAGTATTTAGTGCAAGCCGTCCTTTCGATGGTCTCCCTGGTTTATCATATTCCGGCATGCTGCCTTCCAGGTAAGCTTCGTAGGCATCATCCAGCAAATTGGAGAATAGTCGATGAGCTTCTTCTTCTGTTTCTCCAATCCCTGAGCAGCCATCCAGTAG
>JAKFVJ010000322.1 GCA_021732245.1 Candidatus Obscuribacterales bacterium
ATACAACCTGGCTATGAAGTTATAGCCTGTGAGCGAAAACTGACAAGAAAAGAACTTAGACCAACCGATGGTGTAGGCAGACGTTATTCCAAAGTTATGGAAAACGGTAATATGGCGGTGAGTCAATATTCTGTCGAGAGTCTGCTTAACACAAGCGTGTTGATTGCCGACATGACGCAGAAGGAAACAGGCACAAAGGAAAGACGTATTCTTGGTGATGTGTCTAAAATGGCTGCCGTTCTCAACTACATGAATGGCACGCAAGGTTTCATTGCTGAAACTGAAAATTCCACTCAAAAATAATGCGCAGAATTCTTAGCCTACTTCTGAGCCTAATATTGATTGGGCCATTTGTTGCTGCATTTGCCTCGACAACAGATTCGCCTGTTAAGCAGGCCGATAAACTTTATGATGCGGCAAAAGCTACTTATGAGAGCGGCAATTTATCTCAAGCTATTGTTTTGATGCAGCAAGCTGTGGAGATGGAAAAGACGCTTAAAAGGCATTCTCCTCTTGTGCGTTGCCAGTCAGCATTAGCGACAGTTTTTGTAGCGAATAATCAAACGGAAGAAGCACGCAAGACATATGAGGAAGCTCTAGCGACGGCCAAGCAGTTCCAATTAGTGGACGATGTTTTGTCGATCACTATTAGCCTTGGCTCGTTATCTATGCAACAAGGAAATCTTGTCGAGGCAAAAAAATATTACGAACAGGCTTTTGCTGATGCTAAGGCAGCCAATATGGCGGCAATAACTGCAAACGCTCTCATTAACCTTTCTGTTGTTGAAAGATCTCAGAACCATTTAAAAGAAGCAATGTCCTATTTAGACAAAGCCTTACCTATCGTGGAACAAAGTGGTTCAGATGCGGAAATGGGACGCTTATACATGGAAATTGGACGCGTTCAGTCCGATCTGGGATCTGTCAATGATGCTTTGGACAATTATCGACACGCCAAGGAGAAATTCAATCAGGATTTTGATACTGCTGCCGAAGGCAAGGCATTAATGGCGTCAGGTCAATTGCTTGCCGGCAAGGAACGATATGAAGAGGCACTGGTTCAATTACAAGAAGCGCAAAAGGTTTTAACGCAGGACGATGTGCAGTCGAAATTGTTATTGATAGATTGCCAAACTAGTTTAGCCGCCATCAATACCGCTCAAGGAAAGCTGGAGGAGTCAAACAAAATTTTGAGCGATGCACTGTCATCTGCCAAGGCATTGAAAAGCTCCGATAGATTAAGAGAAGTCTTGTCGGAATTGGGTTATGTTCAATTTGTCAGTGGCAATGTTGAGCAAGCTCTCGATAAGTATCTTGCCGCCTATGCGCTGCTTGGAAAAGATAGTGGCAAATCAGGAACGATTAAAGCAGTTCTGACGACCGACCTAGCCATGTGCTATAAGTCGCTAGGACAGCTTGATTTAGCAATTAAGAACTATGAGCAGGCTTATGCCATGCTGGCTGCTTCTGCCGACACGAGAGCTAAGGCACTTGCAGCGAATAATTTGGCTGTTGCCTATTTAGACAACGGAAAAATAGCTGAGTTTAATAAGGTATTTGGTGAAGCATCTGCGCTTTTAGCATCTCTCAATGATAAAAAAGGGCAAGCAATATTAGCCTATAACTTGGGACAATCGAAATTGTTTTCAGGCAAGTCTGCTGAGGCCATTGCCGATTATCAATCAGCTCTTTCTTTAATCCGTGGATCCGGTGATAAAAACCTGGAAGGTCAGGCATTGCGTGGAGAAGGACTTGCTTACTTGCTTAGTTCGCAGCCGGACAAGGCAATTGATTCTTACAATAAGGCCATAGCATTGGCTGATGCAGGCAACACGGAAGCTCGCTGGGATTGTCATCTCGGATTAGGTAAAGCTTATCGAGCTCTTGGGCAAACCGACGCGGCATTAGCGTCATTGAGACGAGCAGCGGAGATGGCTGAGCAAGAAAGAAGCCAATTGTCCCGTGATACTTTTAAAACATTCAATTTGGATTTGCGTCAAGATTGTTTTTATGAGCTTGTTGATTTGCTTGTACAACAAGGACAAGCTGAAGAGGCTCTGGAGATTGCTGAGAAAAGCAGAGCACGGGCATTTACTGATTTGCTGGCGGCCAGACAAGGTGTCGCGCATGTTCTTAGTACTGGTGGTGGCGAAGATTCCCTAAATTCAAAAGCGTTACCGGCCGATCTAACTCACCTGTCTCAAGAATTTTCGACGACAAGCAACGTAGCTTCCAAAGCTCTGTCTCTGGCTGAACTAAAACAACAAGTAATTGATCATAATGCAGTCTGTTTGGAATTCTATTCGTTGCCGGATAAATTGCTCGTTTGGCTGATTGACGTCAATGGATCAATTCGTCTGTTGCCGGCGCAACCTTTATCACAAAAGCAATTGCGCAAGAATGTTGTTGAGCTGTATAACCTGCTCATAGCTCAGCCCAAGTCGCTTGAAGAAATCAAAAAGCAAGGGCAATTGCGTCAATCGAAGCTCAAGCAAATGCATAAGCTTTTGCTGGGATCAGCAGAACCACTTTTAGCCGGCAAGCAACTAATTATTATCCCGCATGGACCATTATTCCTAGTGCCATTTGCGGCTTTGATGAACCAACAAGGTAAGTTTGTTGTAGAGAACTCAGTCTTGTCCGTTGTGCCTGCAGTCTCCGTATTGCAGTCTACTGCCAAGCTGCGCGATTCTTCACTCAAGGATAATACGCTGATGGCCTTTGGCAATCCCAAAACAGAAATATTTGCGACTTTGGGTTCGTTGCCATACGCAGAAAAAGAAGTTGTTAAAGCTGCTGAATTATTCGGCGCCGCTAAATCTACTAAACGATTAGGAGCCGATGCAACACGAGCAACTTTTGTGAGCATCGCACCTAAGTCGTCGGTTGTGCACATGGCTTGTCACGGCATTATTAATGAGGAACAACCGACTCTGTCCGGTTTAGTCTTAGCTAAAGACGGCAACGACAATGGCTTCATGACGGTCAAGGATATTCTTAGCTTGCCGCCACTGAAGTCGAAGCTGATTGTCTTGTCTGCCTGCCAGACCGGACGCGGCAAAATAACAGGCGACGGCGTAATTGGTCTGTCGCGTGCTTTTATTGCAGCAGGCACGCCGTCGGTAATCGTCAGTCATTGGAATGTAGATGATGTAATTGCCGAATTCCAAATGGAAGTCTTTTACAAGACTTTATTGGCTGGTAAAGGCAAAGCAGAAGCTCTTAGACAAGCGCAATTGCAGACCATTTCTACAATGGAAGGATCGTTGGCTGATCCAAGTTCGCCGACATTTATACGCGCCAATCCGCGCTATTGGGCCGCGTTTCAGCTCATTGGCGAAGCGAAGTAGTTGTTAGCGGCAAGACCTGGACAAGGGCGCATGCAATGCGCCCCTACGAGATCATAGGGCAATGCGTCCCTGCGAGATCATAGGGCATTGCGCGTACGGAGCACAAAGAGAGAGCGAGACTTCGTTAGTTCAGCTCGCCGGCTTTGGCTAACTGATATTGTTTGCCGACTTTTGGTGGGAATAATGCCGGCTTGGAGATGTCCATGCGCAGTCCGCCGTAGACGCGGAAGTTGACTCCGGCAAATCCGGGGCTTTGGTTGGCGCCTATGTTGAAGATAGGCTGTGCGCGAACGAAAGCTATGATAGGAAGTTTGCGTGTTAGTTGTCTGTCTATTTCAAAAGTCGAAATGAATACTTGGTTGTTGGCGCCACCGCGAAGGCTTGGCACACCAAAGCTACTTACCAGAGTTGTGTTAGCAGAAAGTGCCCAAAGGTTTTTTCTATAGATTGCACCAACGGTGTAAAACTGGTCACCTTCCTGCCAGCGAGTGAACATGTTGCGCCAGCGCAACTGACCCATGATACTGCTGTAGAGAATGGTGGATTGACCGACACGACGCACTAAGGTCACCGATGGCAGAATATCGGTGAATGGCTGAGAGCCCGTCATGAATAATTGTCTGTTGAATAGGCCTGTTGTGAGCGTGGTCTTAGGCGTGAGTTGGAAATCTCTGTCAACTTCAAATCCAACCGAATGAATATTGCGACTCATCAGTGAATTGTGAAATGCGTATTGATCGCGCAAGAAGAAGTAATTTGCCGATACGCGTGTCTTGCGGGAAAGCGCATAACCCATAGTGATATTGGGTAGTATGCGGTAAATCATGTCTTGTCTGTAGTGGCTGCTCGTTTGAAAAATATTTGTTTCCAAACGCAAGCTGTTTTCCACGGTGCCTGTTAAGAACATGCGTGCCGGCAAGTGATATAGGATGCCTTCTTTGGCATACTGCATTGGGTTTGTTCGAGAAGGAAGCTGTACCGGCACCAGATCAATGGGCATCGTATCAGGAGATGCTTGTTCAACGGCATTGAGAGTCTGTTGCACAACGTCAGCTTGAACGGTACCTGGTATCAGATTTACTTCAGTGCGAGCAGGAATTGCTGCCGGTGGTGGCACCAATGATTGGGCGGAAGCTTGTTGGCTTAGAGCAAACAAGCTGACGGCTAAACAACAGATAGTGACGCCCGCGCGGGACATACTTTAGTACACCCTTTATAACTAGGTTTCTAGTGCAGATAATCTGCTGTGCAAATTATAGCTTTCAAGGGTGTATCGCTGAATTACAAAAACATGATGTTAAGGTTCTCAGTAGTTTGAGCACATTTCTACTTAAAGTTGAGACAATATGCTCCTAGTAGATATCGTGTAGGACTTGAGAACTGATGACTCAGGACTTAAGCAGACGTCCATTCAGACTGGCTGGCTTGCTGGCAGTAACTATTTTGGCGTTCGCTTCCAATGTTGGTGCCCAAGATGCTTCTCAAGAGGTTGCTGATACCTCCAGTGCTCAGGTCGAGCATGTGCATACATCCGAAGAGCAGGTCGACATCAAAGACCTGAAGATCCCGGAAAACTCTTCTGCAATTTATGTAATTAAGCCGCCTACTCCGAGTGCTGAGGAGGCTGCCAAGTTGAGTGGCAAGAAAAAAGCCATTCAACCGCCGGCTGAGGAGAAAAAGCCTGCTGTTAAGCGTCGTACGACTCCGCCTATGATTACCTGGCAAAATCCGGACAAGCCTGCGCGTTGTGTCCTTCTTTGTATTCATGGATTAGGACTATATAACAAGAGCTATGAAGATTTCGGCAAGCGTATGGCTGATTCTGGTATTGCCGTTTGTGCAATAGATGTAAGAGGCTTCGGCTCCTGGATGGCTGCCAAGGGTCGTGAAAGCGTAGATTTTGACGGTTGCCTGGCCGATGTGAAGGCGACATTGAAAGTGTTGCATAGAGTCTACCCACACCTGCCGATATTTTTAGTGGGCGAATCGATGGGTGGAGCGATTGCATTGCGTGCCACATCCATGTACCCGGATTTAGTTAGCGGGCTTATTTCTTCGGTACCTTCAGGTGATAGATTTCAACAAAGGCGCACAGCATTGCGCGTAGCTGTCCATCTATTGTCGTCGCCGGATAAACCATTCAACGTCGGCGAAGGTGTTGTTGAACAAGCAACTGAGAAGCAAGAATTGCGTGATGCCTGGCTTAATGATCCGCTTGATAGATTGAATATTTCGGCAAGAGAACTTTTGCAGTTTCAGGGTTTTATGAATCAAAATCACGATAGCGCCAAAGCAATTATGGATAGACCGGTGCTCATCGTGCAGGGCTGCAAGGATCACCTGGTAAAACCGGAAGGCACTGTTGAACTTTATAACGAGCTTGGCACTCGTGATAGACAATTGATTTTAGTCCCACGCTCCGAGCATTTGATTTTTGAAGCAAATCAATGCCCGGACGATGTGCTCAAAGTTGTTACTGATTGGATTGATGCGCATCTAACACACAAACAAACAGTAGGCACCCATACATAGACACTGTGAAAAGCAGGAGACAAAATATGTTTCGTCCATCCAAAGTTCAATTGGCTATTGCTATAACTGCATTTGCTATTACTGCAGCCCAAGCTGTTCCTCTTTCCCCGCTAGAAGCCGGCAAAGCAAAATTAGCGCAAGGGCAGTGTGCTCAAGCCGTAAAACTTTTAGAACAAGCCGTTAAGGCTCAGCCGAATTCTTGCGAAGCGCATTTGTGCTTAGGCAAGGCCTATGTAAAGACGAAAAACCTCATCAGTGCTCGTACGCAATTTAGAGCAGCAATTCGCACCGGCAAAGGTTCGGCAAATGCTCAGCAAGCAAACAAACTGTTAATGGCCATGCCGCAAAATATGGTTTGCCCAAAAACTGGTGCAGCTACAAGATTGCTTGCTGCCAATCTTGGATTATTGATGAGACAAAGAGGAGTCGCAGGTACAAGTGCCATGCCGGCTGTTTTAGATTTTTATGCAAGTTGGTGTGAACCATGCAAACAACTTAAGCCGATATTTGATAAGGCTAAAACGCAATATGGCGACAAGATTCAATTCATGAGCATTAACGTGGATGATCCATCCAACGAGCAGCTCATGGATCAATATGAGGTGAGCCCAATACCAACGACTATCTTTATCAACAAAGATGGTGAGGTAGTAAGCTATTCCCTCGGTTTCTCTGGTGACCGTCCGATTAACGATGGCATTTCTAAAATCTTGCCTTCGAGTTAATTACCCAATACTAGTAAAGGACCGTTTAGATGAAAATCAAGATCGCAGGCAGTTTAGCTATTGCCGCTGTTATTCTCGCAACCCCAGTTTGTCATGCTCAGGATTACCTGGACATGATAAGAGGGATCATTGGTAAGAGTGGTGGTTCGTCGCTCAACCAATCGGTGGTGATCACCAATTTAAATACCAGACAAGCCCAATTGGATTCTCAAATTCAATCAGGAGTCGCATCAGGACAGCTCTCAAGACAGGAAGAAACTGAGTTGAAGGGCGACCTAAACCGTATCGCAAACCTTCAAGGTCAATATCTTGCTTCAGGCAAACTAAGTGATTGGGCGATTCAGAATTTGTTGAATGAATACAACACTTTTACAATCAAATTGCAGACTTACTTGGGCAATTCAACCGTTGCCGCAAACAGCAGTTACAACGCAGGCTGGTTTAACCGTTATGGTCGCGGCAATATGTCCGGCAATCCGGGTGACCAATCTCGCTTCCGTGCCAATGTTGACACGAAACAGGCGATGATCGACGCAAATATTAACCAAGCAGCAATGGCAGGCACTCTCAGTTGGTCAGAAGCAAGAAACTTCCGCAACCAATTGAATGCTATTACCAACACGGAAAATTCCATGTTGGCAGATGGCATGCTCAGTTATAGAGATGTGCGCAGCTTGATCAACTCGCTTAATACGCTTGAAAATCAAGTGAATATAGCAATTCAGAACGGACAGCGTAATGGACGCAACAATACTGCTCATCGCCATCATTACAATGGCGGAGGTTCTATTGATCAGCGTCAGTCTTTCATCATGCAGCGAATCCAAAGAGGAATTGCTTCTGGTCGTTTGACTCAACGCGAAGCTAATAATCTTATTCGTGAAGCACAACAGCTTGAATCATTGGAAGCAAGGCTAAAGCAGTCCAATAACGGAATGTCTTATGCCGAGCAACACTTACTTGTTGCTCAAATTGACCAATTGAATCAAAAGGTCAGCAAGGAACTCAACGACAGGCAAGTGCAGTAAGCTTGCGACAGGCGGCCCATTAGGGCCGCCTGTTTAAATGTTATGGGACGTAAACGCCTTTGAAAAAAGGCGTTTTTCTTTTTGCAAAGGCGGGTATGTACTGCCCATGGTGAACAGGGGCAGAAAAGGATTTATCGCTCTTTGCTTGGCGTTATTCTGCGCCGCTGGTACGCTTCCTGCGTACTCAGTATCTGAGAACGCCCAAAAGTGGGAGAAGCTCTATAAAGCCGGCGTCCAGGCTGTGGAAAAAGGCGAGTACTGGATTGCTAAGCCAACGCTTTTGGAAGCCCTTGAAGTCGCCAGAAAGTTTGATCCAACCGATATTCGCATAGCCCAAACTCTCGATCAGGTAGGACGCTATTACACCATTCGGGGGACGTTTCAGCTTGCCGAACCCTACTTAGAAGAAGCTGTTTTAGTTAAGCAGCGAGCCTGGGGTGTGGAAAGCGATGAACTTATTCCGGCTTTGGGGTCTCTTTGCCGTTTTTATATGCTCTATGGCACAAGGTCAAAAGCTGATCCTGTCGCCGAGGAAGTGCTGTTCTTGGTCGGCGGCAAAATGAAGGAGCCTGTTTGGAAGAATAAGGGCAAGGTAAGGCTGAAGCCAGGCGAAGCAATTGAAGCCTGGGTAGGACTTGCTGATCCCAAAAGACGCAGTCCGGCATTGGACTGGGCTATTGTCTGCGAAGATCTCGGCTATCACTATCGGATAGCCAAGAATTACGACATGTCGCAGCGTTTCTTTGAGGCTGCCTTGGATGTAAAAGCAATGGCTGTTGGAAAAGAGCATTTATCGTTGGCAGTAGCTCACGACTATTTGGGTACTCTTTTTCTGGAAACAGAAGACTATCCTCAGGCTGAGTCTAATTTGAAGGATGCCCTAACTATTACCGAAAGAATTCTTCCGCCAGAGAGTTGGGAAGTCTATTCGCGTATCGACAAGTTAGGCAGATGTCTTATTAAAGAGAAGAAGTACAAGGAAGCCGAAGTGCTTTACCGCAAGGCGCAGCATCTTTGGGATGAAGCTCCGTCCAAGTATGGCGAAGAAGCTCGTGCCAAATTTGCTCTGGGGTGCTTGTATGCCGACGCTCACAATTTTTCTGCAGCAGCTCCAGTTCTCCATCAAGCTCTGGAGATGTCCAGACGTATAAACGGACCGGATTCGATAAATGTTGTACCCTACATGCGCAAATACGCTTACGTCCTTTATTATCTGGGACGCCGATCAGAGACAGACAACTTGCGAGGACGGTCAGACATCATCTCAGGCAACAATCGCTAGCGAAGATCGACGATGTCATACAAGCGCAAGACTTTTGACATGTTCTACATGTTTCATTCAGCGATTTTGATGACGTTAGCTTTTGCCGGCTTGTTTAGCTCGACAGGATGGTTCTCTGAACTCTGTAGCCACTTTTACCTTCAGTATTTCGTAGTGTTGCTGGTTCTGCTTGTCATTTTAGCGCTCCGCAGACGCTGGAAATTGTGCCTTATCGTCGCGCCCTTTGTTCTAATTTGTCTATACAAATTATTGCCGCTCTATTTTCCCAGACCACACATTGCATACGACCATTCGCAGCGTCTTGCAGTGATGACTATTAATGTGAATACGGCAAATCGAAATATAGCTGCTGTAGCGGAAAGAATAAGGGAGTATCAACCGGATGTGATTTGTTTTGAGGAAGTAGACAACTGGTGGGTGAAGGAACTTAAGTCTTCGCTTTCAAAGGATTACCCATTTGCTATCGCTGACCCCCATGACGATAATTTTGGAATTGCCCAATTAAGTAAATTGCCAATGCAGAGTAGTGAAATCCTGCAGCTGGGAGATCCGCCGGTGCCTGCTGTTTGGTGTCAATATGCACTTAACGGTAGACCGATATCGGTGGTCTCTATCCATACTTTGCCTCCAGGGAGTCCGCTTCACCTGCATGTTCGCAATGGCGAGTTTGCCGCCGTCGCTAAGCTGCGTGAAAAATTCGGGGACTGCTTTGTCATTGCCGGTGACCTGAATTGCACGCCCTATTCATTAGACTTTGACAAGTTTGTCCATGACACTGGAACATACAATTCCATGCAAGGGTTTGGTGTGCAGTGTTCTTGGCCAACTGTACCGCCGTTTTATCCTATTTTCCTCATTCCAATTGACCATGTGCTGGCAACACCCAATCTAGTTTGCACAAAGAGGGTAATAGGAATGCCTATGGGCTCCGATCATTTTCCCGTATATGCTGAGCTATTCCATGCCGACACCACGCTTAGGAAGTGATGCAGAACGATTAGTGTTTGCATGTGCCATTAGAAGTAGCGTAACTGCTAATTACTAAAAGATAGAGTTCCATGCTTTGCATGTGAGCAACTCTGTGTTTTAATTCTTGTGGAGGCGCGGTATCAATGAAAGTCACAGCAGGCGTATTAGTTTATCGAGAAACTGATAAAGGGCTTGAAGTGCTCATTGTCCATCCCTCAGGCAATTACAACCGTCATAAGCCATATGGTATCCCCAAGGGCGAGCTTAATAAGGGTGAAGACTTAGAGGACGCCGCTCGTCGTGAGCTCTATGAAGAGACCGGTGTCACATGCCGGAAACTCTATGATTTGGGATATTGTGATTACCAGAAATCCGGCAAACGCGTGTATTGCTTTGCCGCCAAAGGAGCCAAATCGCTTCGCCCTGAATGCACCAGTTGGGAAATAGATGATGCGGTATTTGTCTCTGTGAGGAAAGCTCAAAGGCTTTTGCATCCGGATCAGAAAATATTCGTTAAGCGATTGAAGCAATGGCTGGCAAGCAAATGATTCGTGGGATAATGTCCCAACTGAGGTTTCGATTGCCATGCCGCCTGTCATTAGTTGCCAATCTATAACCAAATCCTATAGCCATCGCCCTCTTTTTCAAGAGTTGTCTCTTACTATCGGCGATGAGGACAGAGTGGGCATCATCGGACCAAACGGCTCCGGCAAGTCCACGCTTCTTAAGATTATGGCGGGACTTGTGGAATCTGATGCGGGTGAAATCGTCAGACGCAAGCATTTAAAGGTGGCTTATGTAGCGCAGACCAATCTGTTTCCTAATGATAAAAGTCCAAGACAGATTGTCACCGATTCGATAACAGAAGCAATAAGTGATGCAGATCGCAACGCCAAGGCTGAATTATGGCTCACTAAAGTCGGCTTTGTTGATTTTGATTTGCCTGTTGAGCAATTATCAGGTGGTTGGCGTAAACGCCTTGCCTTGGCAGTGGCACTTGCTGAAGAACCTCAATTTCTTATTCTAGACGAGCCGACTAACCACCTTGATTTGGAAGGTGTTTTATGGCTGGAAGAGTTTCTCGAAAACACCCCAATTCCATTTGCTGTAATTAGTCACGACAGAAGTTTTTTAGAAAACATCACCAACCGCACTATTGAACTCAATTCGCAATACGCGGAAGGCTTCTTAAGCGTGTCGGGGCCCTATAGTCAATTTTTACAAGCGCGTGAAGAATACATGGTGACTCAAAATCATGAGCAACAAGCCTTAGCCAGCCAAGTCCGTCGAGAAATAGCTTGGCTAAGCCGCGGAGCGCGCGCTAGACAAACAAAGTCTCAACACCGAATAAAAGAAGCCGGCAAACTCATTGAAGAATTAGCTGAAGTAAAAGCACGTAATACAACGAGCGCGGTAGATATCAATTTCAATGCATCAGGCAGAAAGACTAAGGAGCTTGTAGTCTGCAAAGGAATTGCAAAGTCATATGCGGAAAAGAAACTATTCAGTAATCTTGATCTTGTATTGACACCGGGACTCAAATTAGGATTATTGGGCACCAATGGTAGTGGTAAAACAACTTTGCTCAAGTTGCTGGCAGGCAAAGTCGAGCCGGATAAGGGAGTGGTAAAACGGGCGGATGCGCTTAAGGTCGTTTGGTTTGACCAAAATCGTGAACAGCTTCCGCAAAATATCACTTTGAAAGAAGCGCTGTGTTCCAGCGGTGATACCGTCACTTATCGAGATCGCTCCATCCATGTAGCTACTTGGTCGAAAAGATTTCTTTTCAAGCCTGAACAATTGAATCTTCCAGTTAGCTATCTATCAGGTGGCGAACAAGCAAGAATATTTATTGCTCGACTTATGTTGCAGCCGGCTGACGTACTTATCCTTGATGAACCAACTAACGATTTGGATATTCAGTCCCTTGAGGTGCTGGAAGAAAGCCTTGAGGACTTTCCAGGCGTAGTCGTGTTAGTAACACATGATAGATACATGTTGGATACTATTTCTACCCAGCTTCTGGCTTTAGATGGTAAAGGTGGCGCGTCCTACTTCGCTGATTATGCGCAATGGGAATCGAAGCAAGCTCAATTAGCAAAAGAAGGTAAGAGCCAATCTGTCGCAAGTGAAAAGTTGTCGACAAATAACTCGATACTTGATCAAGGTAAAAAGCCGCTATCGACTTCCGAGAAAAAGGAACTCAATACGATAGGCGAAAAAATTGAAAAGGCGGAATCGAAAGTAGCACTCTTAAAAGAGCGTATGCATGATCCAGCCATTGCTCATGATCATATGAAATTGCAGGAATGTATGAAGGAACTAACCGAAGCTGAAGCAATAGTGGAACAACTCTTTGCTCGGTGGGAGAATTTGGAGTCGCGACTTCAGCCTTCTTAGCGAATCTGATTTAGAAGTCCCTGAATAAAAGGCTTGCATTTCTTGTATTTGTCTTTTAGACGCTGCAACTCTTCTGAGTGTTTGTGATTGGTTGTAGAAGTTGCAGAGTAAGTCTGATTATTCATGCCTGGTGCATCGTAAATATTCAAGACTACGGTGGATGGCTGATAGCCAACTGGAAACCAGCCGCCAACAGCTCCTGCCAGTACAGGACAAATTATGTGTCCGGTCTTGTCGTAAAGATTGACCATTTCCCTGGTGCCCACAGTCCTGGCTTGGTTAACGATAGCCAAGTCGGATTGCTTTATGAAAACGTTGTGATAGACCTGTCCGGTAAAGGGGCTTTTGAATACGTCACGATCTAAATCCCTTCGATTATCTTCAATTCGTAGACAGTAAGTTGGAATGCCACCATTGTCTTGGATATTCAACCTTAATTGACTATCTTGAACATTTCCCTTAAGTGGTGCATCTGGAACCGTAGCTTTATCTAGAGTGCCTTGTCCTTGAATTCCTGCTCCAGTGCCGAACTCTCTTACTCCGCCCTGCAGTGTTACTGGCTTGCTTTTGTAGTGCCCTGGCAGAACATAGTCGGTGAATCTTTCGCCATTTTGCTGTTGATGATAATTTGGTGCAGTTGGTAACTGCTCTGCTGAATAATTATTGCTGTATTCGCCCATGGCGCACTCCTGCCTGATCCTTGTGCCAGCTTAATTTAGTAATGAGACTTAGACCAGGGTGACAATACGGCAGAAACTGCGGAAAATACGCTGGTCGGCTCGTCTGAGTTAGGCTTAAGCCTCGACCGTTTCATAAGACGAACTTTAGGGCTACGGTCTGAAGTGGCGCCAACTGGGCTGCCGCTGCGTGTTAAACTGCCAGTTTGTCATGCTTTGGCGAGAGAAACCGCCGGAGATAGGAGACCCTTTAGTATGGTAAATTCGCGGTTTTGGGCTCTTGCCGGTCAGTCCATTTGGCTTGTGCTGGTTGTACTTTACATGTGCCAGCCGTCACATGCTCAGACTGCCCCGAAGCTTGTTCGTGTCCCGCTTTATTTCATCACGGACAGAAATTTGCAGTCGAATGATCCTGAAAAAGGACCGCAATTCGGACCGCACAGAAAATACATTGCCGAATGTCAGCATGACCCATTTATGGGCACGGGCTATTGCGTTGTTGAAAACAAGTCAGGTAAGCAATTAACTCCTAATCTTTTATCCCTAGGCTGGGCACCTGCCGGTGAGCGCGAAAAGTTGGGTGCAGTCAAACTCAATCTTATTGAGGGCAAAGATTTTGCTTCAATACAGAACCAGTTCTATTCGCAATTAGCTGCATCCGGCGAGAAATCAGCACGCAAGAATATTTTGCTCTTTGCTCATGGCTACAAAAACAGTTTTGAATCCGCATGGCATACAGCTGCGCGCTTCAGTTATACATACGAGACACCAGTTGTATTTTATTCGTGGCCATCAGTGGCTAAACTCAGATCGTATTCTTCAGATGAAAATAACAACGAGTGGAGCCAAGAGCATTTCAATGATGTTCTTGTTGAGCTTGAGAAAGTTTGCCTGTCACATCCAGATCTAAAACTGAGAGTGTTTGCTCATTCCATGGGCAGTCGTCTTGTTGTGCGTGGTATTCCTCTTCTTAGAGAAAGACCGTATGTTCTGGAAGTTGCCTTGGTTTGCCCGGATGTTGACCAAGGACTGGTCAAACACTACGCTCGTCGCTACTTAAGCACGAAGGGCACGGCAAAAATTAGACTCTATATGTCACGCCGAGATAAGGCACTTGCCTTTTCTCAAATTCTGCATGGTGGCTATTGCCGCTTGGGTGAGTGCGCCGACTCTATTGCTTCTTTGATGACACCAGCTCAGGCAAAGACAACTGCCGAGGACAGCGCTGATGAAAAGCGACTCAAAGAGCTAATCGAAAAAACCAAGCACAGAATGCAGACAATTGATTTTACGTCGCTTGATAGCGGGCTAATTGGTCACCAGATACCTGTTGAACTCATGGACAGCATGTCCTTCTATGA